>NZ_JABXKM010000038.1 GCF_017115025.1 Nostoc sp. NOS(2021)
TGATTACTTATTAAAATTAAACTCGAAGAACCCCCCCCCGCCAAAGCTACGCTTCGTCTCCCCGCCTGCGGGGAGGGGTTGGGGGTGGGGTTCTTTTATTATGGGTAATTTGGCGGACATGATATCAGAATTCAGGAGTCAGAATAGTTAAAGAATCAGGATAACATTTGATGAATCAATATACCAATTATACTGGATTCCTTCTAAATTCTGACTTCTGACTCCTGGGTGATGAATTCTTACCTGATTTATTTTTGATGAGAATTGTAGAGACTTAATTAAATTTAAGTCTCTACAAGGAACTATAAAGCTTTTTATTCGGTTTTGTTTGGTTTTTTGATGTCTTGTGGAGGTTGTAGTTTCTTCTTCTTTGTTCCGCTAGCCTGTGTTTGCTTCAATGCTTTGTTGGAATTTTGTTCTTGACTAGACATAATACTAAATTTTAAAGTCTAATACAATTTAATCTATATTACGGGTATTGTCGATTACTGAAATATCTCAGAGAAGATTTAAGTAAATATACTAGGCGGTGGGATAGCACGGATGTGCTGCCCTACGACAGGTGTGGTTCAAATACATGGAAACTGCTGTAATTGCATGGAATACAGACCTAACCCCCAGCCCCTTCCCTTGCAGGGAAGGGGAGTAAGTCTCAAATCCGTACTTGTTTAAATCGGAGTAGTAGCCATTAAGAGACTGGAATCTCAATGACAAATTCTGTTCCTTCGCCAAGCACAGAATTGCAACTCAACCGCCCATCGTGGGTTTCCTCGACAATTTGACGAGCGATCGCTAATCCTAATCCCGTTCCTTTCCCTACCTCTTTAGTTGTAAACAGGTGGTCAAAGATCCGCGATCTAATCTCCTCTGGCATCCCCTGAGCGTTATCTTTGATGCAAATTGTTACCGTGTGTTGGTCACTGGATACTTCGGTGTGAATCAGTATTTGCTGATGATCGGCTCTGACTTGGGCAAAAGAACGCCCCTGAATGGATGTATCGAAGGCATCAATTGCATTAGCGAGGATGTTCATAAATACTTGATTTAGCTGTCCTAAAAAGCACTTTACAGGCGGTAATTTTCCATATTCGGTGATGACTTCGATCGCTGGACGTTTTTCGTCAGCTTTGAGGCGATACTTCAAAATCAACAGGGTACTCTCAATCCCTTCATGGAGGTTACAAGCAACTTTTTCGGCTGTATCGGCTCTGGAGAAGGTGCGGAGGCTGTTACTAATGTCTTCAATGCGATCGCTTGCCATCTTCATCGAGCCTACTAGCTTTGGTAAGTCTTCAGTTAGGAATTCTAGGTCAATTTTTTGGCCATGCTTAATGACTGCGATCGCTGGAGTAGGATGATGTTGTTGGTAGCATTGGATATGGGCGAGTAAGTCTTCAGTATACTCTTCGGCATTGTCGAGACTGCCTTTCAAAAATCCGATGGGATTATTAATTTCATGTGCCACCCCTGCAACCAAATTGCCCAAGGTTGCCATTTTTTCATTTTGCACCATTTGTAGTTGGGCTTGCTCAAGTTCTTGCAGCGATCGCTCTAACTGTTGTCCATAATTTTGAGATTCTTGATAAAGACGAGCATTTTCTAGAGAGATGGCGGCTTGGGTACATAGCAGTTGGATAACTTCAGTGCGATCGCTCGTAAATGCACCAATTGTCAGCGGATTTTCTAGATATAGCAGCCCGATGATTTTGCCCTGATTTAACATCGGCGTACACAACACACTCTTAGGTTGTTGCTGCATGAAATATGGGTCGGCGATAAAATCAGTTTGTGCTGTTACATCATCGAACACAACAGTTTTTAAGCTGCGTTTGACAGAGTTTACCAGTGTAATCGGAATGCCTTCGCTGGTTGACAATGGTACAGATAGTAAGGTGACTCCTTCATTGATGCTGGCTACGGCTTTAACCATTAAGTTGCCCTGTTGGAGTATAAGCAGGGCAGCCTTTTGTGCCCCAGCATTTTCGATCACCACTTGCAAAAGGGTTGTGAGTAATTGCTCTAATTGAATTTCACTGGAGAGAGCTTGTGAGGCTTTAAAGATGGTGGCAAAATCGAGGGCTTTAGAAATATTGTTGCTAGAAAGGTTTGTGTGGATGGTTTTATTTGGGAATGATAATGTATTGACAGTTAAACTCAGTTGAAATTGATTAAGTTGCCCTTGTAGGATGGGAGTCAGAAGTTGGGGATAGCGTTTTTCTAAGTCCTCGATTTTGGCTTTAGCGCCCCAACGGGCATAGCAGTAATAAGCTTCTTGCATGTAAGCTTGAGCGATTTTTTCTTTGCCCCAGTCGAGGTAGAACTTGGCAGCTAGTTCATTGCTCAAGGCTTCTTCTTGGATATATTCATTTTCTTTAGCAAGAGAAATGGCGCGATCGTAAAATTCCATTGCTTTGTTTTTTTGCAGCAAAACCCGATGCCGTTCTGCTTCGACTAAATAAAATTTGTGTTGATGATTCGTTGGGGCATGATGCGCCCATTTTTTCAGCTTTTTCTGATGGGATGTTACTTTTTTAAGAATCTGTTTTTGCTCGGTAGCCGTTGCTGTTGGATAGAGAATTAGTTGGGTTAGCGCCTCATAAAAATAAACTATTGGTACAACTGCCGCCGATGTTACCCCATCTAAATAGGTTATTGCATTAATTGCTGCCTCAGATGCTCTGGTATAATTTTCAAACAAGTAGCAAAGTATCAGTTCATTGGCATAGCTAAAGCTCAATCCAGTGCGATCGCCTGTTTGCTCTTGTAATGGGCGAATAGTTTGGGCATCATAAACAGCACCTGATAAGTAACTGGGATTAGTAGATCCCAACAAATTCAAGATGGCTTGACGAAATGAATTAATATACGTCTGAGGTTTTTCTTGTCTAAAATGGCTGTAGACTTCAGCATAATCACCCATCTGTTTTTCTAACTCAGTCAATTCCTGCCCCATAAAGTATCCATGAAAGCTACAGCTATAGCTAGCCCAAGCAGCATATTCAATATCTCCGGTTTCTAACCCCACTTGATAGGCTTCGATTAACGGTGCAATTGTGTCTTTAAGGGGTTGATGCCAGTGATTAATAAATGTTTGAACAATGAAGAAGGTTCTAGCTTTGAATTCCTTGCTATGGAATTTTTCGAGAACTTGTAATGCTAATTGACCAAATTCATAACCTGTCTGAATATTTCCCAGAATGCCACACTCAATCAATCCATACCAGGCATAGCCAAATGCAGATGCTGCCGCATTGCCGTACTGCATCGATAAATCGACTTCGCTCAAGATTATTTGTGGCAGTAAATCTGGACGACCAATATAAGCCGTTGAATTCGTACTAGCCAGAATTCGGATTGCTGCCAGTTGTTTGTTCCCCGTCATGTCAGGCAAATCAATTAAATTTAAAGGAGATTTACCTAAAAGTCGCAATTTTGTTTGGGCTAAACTGAGGAATGTTTGCGTTTTATTTGCTTGATGAGATAGTTTGACACCTAAGAGATTTAGCAGGGCGATCGCAGTCTGAATCGAATCATCAAAACGACTCTGAGCTAAATAAGATTGGATTTGGATCTCAATCGATTTCACCTGATCTAGTAAGACGTTAGCATGTTGTTGCACTTGTTTAACAAACTCTTCTACCTGGTCAAATTGACCCATGAAATAGGCTGCCGAAGCAGCTTCTTCATACAAGGCTAATGTGAGTGAATACTGTTGTTGCCAACTATCTGTTCTCAATAGCTGAATCCCGCAACTGATATATTCCATTGTATTAGCATAAGCAGTAGATAGTTTGGCTTTTTGTCCAGCCAGCAAATTTAACTGTGCTAATTGATAGCGGTCAGACTGCCGAGTGATTAGCTTTAGACCAATATTCAACTGATTAACAATCTCAAAAATTCTCTCTTCCTGCTTTTTAATCGGTATTTTGCTTAATAATAGTCGGCCAATTTGCAGATGGATGGATTGCTTTTTGGACTCTGGGATTAACGCATAAGCCGCTTGTTGAACGCGATCGTGTAAAAATTTATAATTTACAGTTAGCGAACTTTGTGCTAAATCCTGTGTTTCACGCCCGACATAGAATTTGTAAATTTCACTTTGCGGTAAGATTAATCCCTCTTGTAATGCTTTCCAGAGGTATGTTGCTGTTTCGGTTTCGGAATTTTCTGAAACAATTGCCAATGTCGCCAAATCAAATTGATTACCAATACAAGCCGCTAATTTCAAAACATCCTGCGTTAATTCTGGCAATTTACGCAACTGTAACACCATAAAATCAACCACATCATCTGTGAGGGCTAACGCCTTCAACTGAGTAATATTACACTGCCAACTTCCGCTATCCAAATCAAATTTAATTAGCTGGTCTTGATGTAGCGCTTTGAAAAATTGCGTACTAAAAAATGGATTTCCTTTGGTTTTCTGATAAACAAATTGTGTTATTATTTGTGTAGTTTCTAGTGAACAATTTAGGGTATCAGCAACCAGTTGATTTAAACTTGCTTCACTCAGTGGAGCTAATGTAATTTTGTTAATGCTAAAATTGGCTTTGGCAATTTCATCTAATGTCAACATCAATGGATGAGCAGCAGAAACTTCATTATCCCGATAAGCTCCAATTAAAAGTAAAGCTCCACTTCCAGACTCGTTCATCAGCAACTGCATCAATTTGAGTGATGTAGAATCAGCCCACTGCAAATCATCGAGGAAAATTACTAATGGATGTTCTTTTGTGGTGAATACCTGAATGAACTTTTGGAAGAGTAAATTAAAGCGATTTTGTGCTGCATTGGGTGAAAGTTCCGTTGCAGGTGGTTGTTGACCAATAATTTGTTCTAGTTCGGGAATTACCTCAAGAATGACTTGCCCCTGATCACCCAGCACTTGTAAAATTTTATTTTTCCAAGTTGACAATTGTTCATCTGATTCACTCAGCAATTGCCCCATTAAATCTCGAAACGCTTGTACAAAAGCAAAGAAGGGAATATTACGATTAAATTGGTCAAATTTGCCTTTGATGAAGTAGCCCCTTTGCCGGACAATGGGTTTATGAACCTCGTTCACCAAAGCAGTTTTACCAATCCCAGAAAAACCAGCCACCAGCATTAGTTCCGTCTGATTGTTGGTAACGCGATCAAATGCTTCTAGCAGAGTTTCAACTTCATGCTCACGACCATAGAGTTTTTCTGGGATAATAAAGCGATCGCACACATCCCGTTGAGCAATTGGGAAACTTGCAATTTTCCCTGTTTCCTTGAGTTGAGCCAAACAATTTTCTAAATCATATTTCAGCCCGAATGCACTCTGATAGCGGTCTTCGGCATTTTTCGCCATCAGTTTGCTGACAATAGACGAGAGTACAGGCGGAATTTGGGGATTAATCTCATCTACTAAAGGCGGAAGTTTGGCAATATGACAATGTACCAATTCCATCGCATCGTGCGATTGAAATGGTAATTCCCCTGTTAGTAACTCGTAAAAAGTTACACCCAAAGAATAAAAATCAGTCCGGTAATCAATTCCCCGATTCATTCGTCCAGTTTGCTCTGGAGATAAATAGCCGAGTGTCCCTTCTAGCACATTAGGACTCATCAATATTTGAGTTTCTCGTGGCAACAGAGATGCAATACTAAAGTCAATTAACTTAACTTCTTTAGTTTGTGGATTAATTAAAATATTGGCGGGTTTAATATCTTTATGAATGATGCGATTACGAATTAGAATATCTAAGGCATTACACAGAGCGATCGCTATTTGTAAAAACTCAATCAGAGCTTGTGGTGTTCCCCCCATCCCCCCATTCTCTCCTCTCCCTTGCCACTGGTTGAGGGAAATTCCCCCAAAGTCCTCCATCACTAACGCATAGCCATTCTGATACGGTTCCAGGCTGTAGGTTTGGATGATTCCAGGTAGATTCAGATTTTTGGCGATCGTGAACTGGTTGCGAAACTGTACCAATTCGCTGAAACTGGGATAAGCAGTTTTCATGAGCTTAATCACCACAGATTTTTGGTCAGTCTCTCGATTAGCCCGATAAACTAAAGTTCGAGAACCTTTGTATAGTTCTTCGCTAACGTGATATCCGGGAATGCTGACCATAGGGCTTAATTTTTGAAACCTTATTATCTAGGGTTCCCAAAAACAGGGCAATATCTACAGCTATAGATTAAGGCATTGCACCCAGATGTGAACAATGGTTTACAAATTAGGTATCGGACAAAACTCGCTTCTTAGTTTTACTAGCAACAGAAATATCCTCATTACCAAAAATTTAGTTATACCTAACCTACATTCATCAGTTATTTAACCAAACTTTATATTACTGCGCTAATGCTTCACGCACCCACTGTCTAAATACTCGTCGCGCTGTACTAGATCCTTCTGTCAGGCTAAATTGCAAAAACTGCAATATTCCCTCAATCACAGGTAAATTCTCAAATGTGGGGCTAGTTTCCACTTCAACATACTCTTTTTGATTTAAGACAAATACTTGCAAGTTGCCATCACCGTAACACCAAAGTTCAGGTACACCCAACGCCACATAAGCACTAAGCTGAGTCTTTGAGGTAACATCGATTTCAATTGCTAAATCTGGTGGTAGATCAACTGACAAATCTAACCGTCGCTTGCCGATCATTTGGCGAGCATTTTGGATATAAAAACAGGTATCCGGTTCTACACCTGCTGCCATTTGCGTAGGCGCAGCCCGCCGTAGGCATCGCTTAAATGTTGCCGAGCCGTAAGATTCCCAGTCAAGTTCTAACTCATCAAGTAGGATTTTAACCATGTCACCAATTAATTCTTTGTCAACTTCATGCTCTGGTGAAGGCATCCGAATCTCTAATACCCCTTGATAGTAAGCAACTCGTCCAGCGCGATGTTCTCCAAGTTCCTCTAGAATTGCTTCAAACTCTGCCCAACTGATCTCGCGCAATGTCAAGCACTGCCCTGGTTGAACGTCGATCTGGCGCAGTTGCAGTGTAACAACCATTTCATCCTCCGTACCGTTCACTGTTTAGCTAAAACAAATAGCCGGACTGGTTAAGAATCCCACACTGTACTCGCTACTCCGAGTCAGTGTGTGGAGTTGTCACCAAAGGCAGAAAATGTCAAGCAAAGGTAGAAAAACCTAGATTTGGTGGAATATCCTGAATCCGCCCAGGCCCGATCGCTCGTAATGCTTCTTTGAGTAAAATATCCCCAGTATACAAAGCACGTCCGACAATCACACCAGTCACGCCTTGAGGTTCTAACGCCAATAAACTCAACAAATCGGTGAGAGAACTTACCCCGCCAGAGGCAATTATCGGGATGGAAATTGCCGCTGCCAGTTCTCGCAAAGCTTCTAAATTGGGGCCTGTAAGTGTCCCATCACGGTGGATATCTGTGTAAATTATCGCGGCTGCACCCAATTCTTGCATTTGTACAGCCAGTTGGGTTGCTAAAACTTCTGAGGTTTCTAACCAACCGCGAGTTGCTACGCGTCCGTCACGGGCATCAATCCCGATGATAATTTGTTCGGGAAATTCTGCACACAATTCTTGCACTAGCTGGGGTTGTTCTACGGCGATAGTTCCGAGAATTGCCCACTGTACGCCTAGATTGAATAATTGTTGTACGCTGGTGCGATCGCGCAATCCTCCACCAATTTCAATCGGCACTGACACCGCATGAGCGATCGCTTCAATTGCCCCCAGGTTTACTACTTTACCTGCTTTAGCACCATCTAAATCAACTATATGCAATCTCGTAGCACCTTGATCTACCCACTGTTTGGCAACATCAGCCGGATTTTCGCTAAAAACTTGTGAGCGATCGTAGTCTCCTTGATACAGTCGTACACAGTGACCTTCTAGTAAATCAATCGCTGGAATTACATCCATTTATTTTTTCCTTATAACTCAATAGAATCAAACACTAGCTATAGCTGAATTTACTATTTTTCTATTAGACCTGTTGCAAAAGTCCCTAACACCCCACCCCCAACCCCTCCCCGCTTGCGGGGAGGGGAGACAAAGCGTAGCTTTGGCGGGGTGGGGTTCTTATTTTTGATTTATGCAAGAGGTCTATTTTTCATTTGTTATTTTTAATTGCCTTACAGCTTGCCCAAAACCCAGCACAAGCAAGATATTAGAAAGGGTCAAAAATAGTTCTGCACCACCGTGCAACCAATCGACATTGGCCAAAGACTCGCCATAATGCAATTGGGCGTAAATTCCGGCTGGGATGGTGACGGCAACAAAGACAAGAGTGCCGTAAAATCCATACAGCGCTAAACGCGGCATTTGCGGACTGCGGCTGATAAACCACAAGAAACCCAAATAGGGAAACAGTGAAAGTGCAAACAGGGTTTCTTTAGAAATCATTGCTCTAATTTGATAGGTTTTGGTTCAACAGTCTTAGGAGATTTGGTAGAACGCCAAATCAAAAACGCTGCTACCCAAAGCGTAAAATTACCAACTAAGGTCATAGTAGCTTGAAGCGTTACCAGCCATTCCAGAGATTCGGCGTTCTCGAAATAATGCCAGGTACAAGCACACATGGCGCTGACCAAAGCTGGTAACATGGCAAGGGATAATCCCCACCAATTGCGGTTATTAGTGAGTTCGCCGTAAGTCCAGATTAACCAAATGGCGACAATCCACTCAATAACGCTAGAAATATGAATAATCCAGGTGGGAATTGATAGGGCGTTCATAAGAAAGAGACGCGATTAATCGCGTCTGTACAGGAGTTAGGAGTGTCAAGGTGATATCTAGCTTGAAATTTTTATTTGTTTAAACAAAATCTTTACTTGTTCTTTTAGAATTTTAAAACTTCCGAGTTCAGAGGTTCAACGTCCGAGTTTAAAGGTGCAACTTCCGAGTTCAGAGGTTCAACGTCCGAGTTCAGAGGTTCAACTTCCGAGTTCAGAGGCTCAACTTCCGAGTTCAGAGGGGGTTCTAACTATCTTCTACACTATTCAAAGTAGAACTTGGGAATGAGTTTACCATCTGTATCGGGGACAGAGATTCATTTAACAATAGCTATTAATCCAAAATCCAAAATCCAAAATCCAAAATCTAAAATGGTCAAGATGCGGGCATTATTGTCTGGGTATTACGGTAAAGGTAATGGTGGTGACGAAGCTTTATTGGCAACGCTTTTGCAAATGTTACCATCTCACGTAACGCCTGTGGTACTTTCTGGTAATCCAGAGGAAACGCGCGATCGCTACAATGTAGAAACCTACGATCGCATGGCTCCCTTACCTGTGCTGCAAGCTTTACGCTCAAGTGATGCCTTCATTTGGGGCGGCGGCAGTCTCATTCAAGATGTTACCAGTACTATCAGCCCATTTTATTATGGGGGACTGATGGCATTGGCGCAGAAAATGGGCTTGAAAACCATTGCTTGGGCGCAGGGTATTGGCCCGTTAGTGCGTCCGCAAACTCGCTGGCTGGCACGGCAAACCTTTGGTAATTGTACTAAAATCAGTGTCCGCGATCGCGCCAGTGCTGCTTTATTATCTGACTGGCAAATTCCTTGTATCATAGCTCCTGACCCGGTTTGGGCGTTGGAGTCGAAACCAGTACCGGGACTTTGGGATTTACCTGCGCCGAGAGTTGCGGTAACGTTGCGATCGCATCCCCAACTTACACAAACACGTCTAGCAAACTTGACTCGTGCTTTGGTTGACTTTCAAAAAGCTACGCAGGCTTTTATTTTATTACTGCCATTTCAAAAAAGTGAAGATTTAAGTATTGCCGAAGCTATTCAACCCCAACTTCAAGATGTCAGCAAGATTTTGTGTCTAGAAGATCCGCAACTTTTGAAAGGTGTATTTCGCGGCGTTGAAATGGCAATTGGGATGCGTCTGCACAGCTTGATTATGGCTGCTGCTGAAGGCTGTCGCTGCTTTGCTCTTAGTTATGACCCCAAAGTAAATCGTCTCATGGAAGACTTGGAAATGCCTGGATGGGATTTAGCGAGTTTACCAGATGACCCCAATTTGATTGGTCTGACTTGGATGGAGCATTACGCTAACGGTGATCCGTTAGCACCTGAGCAAATACAATCTTTAGTAGATAGGGCATTAATGCACCGCGAGTTATTGAGCCAAGCTTTATGTAATAATTCAGACCAAAAAATGTAGAGCGAAGAAAATACAAAACTTCTTTTAGGGACTTCCAAATAAAAAAATATCCCAAAACGAGGCAAAAATCCTCTCTACTTCTCCTCTCTGTGTGTTCTCTGCATCTGGAGTGGTAGCCTGCGGCAAGCCGCTCCGCGTCTACGTTTATTTGGATAATTTATGTCTTGGAAATCCCTGATCATATTTTGAACAAGACTCAGTACCGCTCTATCCCTTCTTTCCTGTTCCCTGTTCCCTGCCCACGCAAGTAAATTCAGGAATCAAACCCGATTCCTATATTATAAAGATTGACTTCAGCGATATTATTTATCAAATGCAGAAAGAATTATTGGGATCATTCCGATGATAAGCTTTGGCTTTTGGAACCTAATTATAGTAATAGTAGTTGCTTTAGTTCTCAAAAATAATTGGCGATTAGATGATGAGAAGGCAGACTGGAAAAATTCTTTATTCTTAAAATCTTCTGTGATCCAACAGTTGATAAAATTTTTTCGTCAACCAATTGTTAACTTTCTCGTCCAAGCAGGTGTTGTATTAGTCGTTACAAGATTACTCTGTTATACAGGTTGGCTAATTTATTTACTAAATCAACCCAATCCACCCTTATGGGATTTTCAGTGGTATTATGTGGCGAGTAAATTGGCTCATCAGCATTTGAGTCCCTTTCATGTCGAGATTTTTAACCAAAGTTTCTGTACCCTAACTAAGGTATGTGGATTTATTCCACCCTTTGTCTATCCACCTAATATTATTCCTCTCATCTGGTTTCTTGGTTATTTTTCGATCAATACTGCATTTACAATCTGGATTGGAATGCATATATTAGCAATCGCTTTGGCCTTATGGGGAGCGAATATCCTGCTGGAGTCGAAGTCACTAGCTCTGAGAACTATTTGCACAATCTCGGTTGCCTTGATTTATGGCTTAGTTCGCGATCTTCAAGTTGGTAATGTTGCCATTTTCATTGCAGTTCTGATCTTATGGATGTTTATCTTGGCTAGAAAACATCAGGATATTCCAGCAGGAGTTTGCTTGGGGCTTGCCCTTTGTAAACCAACATTAGCTGCATTATTCGTTCTGTATTTTCTACTTAAAAGACGGTTTTCTCTAGTTTTTGTATCTGTTGTCACAGTAACTTCTCTAGTATTTTTAGGTCTAGCCTTGACGGGCAATTCTTTGACACAATTCCTGTCGGATGCAGATCGGGGATTTTCACTCTGGCTCAATGATCCATCAGTTAGCCCCTATATTTCGATCACTCGCCTCGATTTGATGGTTGTGGGCCCAAGATTATTTCCCAAGAACCCATTCGTTGCCAAGCTTTTGTCAGACTTAATTGTTCTGATACTTGTTGGATTGGTGGGTTGGTATTGGTATCTACAACAATCTCTCACAGCCTGGTCAAAAAAAATCTACTTAGCAGAAATGGTGCTAGTTTCTTGCTTGAGTATTGCCATCAACTATTCACAGCAAACTAGTTCTGTGATGTTAATACCTGCTGTTGTTTTTTTGCTAAATGATTTGCTGTATCAGATTAGGAATTGTACATTTTCTAGGAAAAGGATGTCTGTTTGGTTAGTAGGAGTTTGCTCTCTTGCAGTGCAAACAGCAGTTATTCATGATTGGCTTATCGGCTCTCTAGCAAACCACTGGAACGTAAAAGCAGGGGAATTGCCCTACATTATGAAAGTAACTATCTTCGCCCTACCGAGTTATGCCATTTTAGCAATCACCGTAAGTATTTTAGTCTTAGCAATTAGTTCCCTGCGTCAAAAACAGGTTATAAAATTTGAACCTTTGAATCGGGTGTCAAATTAGAACATCAAGAGTCATAAGTAACTGGGCGTGAATAACAGGGCTAGTGGTTTGAGTAGAGGAAGAAAACCTAAATCTAGATAGTCTGTGGTCAGCGCTCGAAATCACGCCATAATAAAATCACACAAGCGCGTACATTTTATATGACACAGGTATCGCACCCACGACGCACCCGCATTATACAAGCATCAACCTTAGCACCTGAAGAAGTACCCCACTGTCAGGAACAACGTGATGCTTTTGCTATAAAGTGTCGTGCTGTTTTCGAGCGCTTACGTCCAACTCTGATCGAAACGCATTACAACTGGCATATTGCCATCGATCCTGAAACAGAACAGTACCTCATTGACCCAACATTCTTAGGGATAACGCAAAAAATCCATGATGCTTATGGCAATACTAACGAAGTAAAACTTACCATATTCCGACTCAACGACACAGGAACCTGCGGCAGGTTATGAGTCTCAGTTTGTGGCTAATGCGAATATCACCTGACCTGATCTCAATAAACCATATCAATGAAGAGAATATTTTAGAAATTGGTACTAGCACAGAAATAATTTCTGTAATTTATGAACTTTATCCTGACATTAGATTCGATGCCGATTGTTATTACTTACCAGGATGCAGTAGAGAAAATCCTAGTGATTCTTCTGTATGGAGAGTGTGTTTAGGTGATGAACCCGTAAAAGTGATTTATCTCTCACCCCATGTTGGCAAGTGCGATTTGAGAATTATTCAGAATCTCTGTCATCAGTTAAAATGTCGTATTTTTGATCCACAACATGGCAAATTTATATATTGAATAATATTGAATCCAAGCTGATAAAGCGATCGCTTTATCAGCTAAAACACATTTTAATGCTAGGAACTCGTTTTGCCGCTAACAATCCCTGACCACTGTACTTTTTTCTCTTTTTCCCGGCGGTAAGAAAAGAAATGCTCTGGAGTTTGGAAAGTACAATAAGGTGCGATCGCAATTTGTTCTGCACTAATCCCCATATTTTCCACTTGTAAGGTATTCACTCGCCGGACATCCAGCCGTACCTTTCCTGGATTTGGGTCTTCTAGCAAAGGTGAATTTGGTAGCTCATATAATGCAGTTATAATTTTTTGTTCGTCGTTATATGGTATAATGCTAGCCCCAATTTCAGCCGCAACTTCGATAGAGACTTGGTAAACTTCACCAGCGATCGCTGGGCCCATCGCAATGCGTAAATCATCGAGTTTACTGCCTTGAGATTGTAGTCGAGCGATCGCTAAGGGGACAATCTTCTTAGCAGTCCCCCGCCAGCCTGCGTGTAATGCTGCCACCCGTCCAGTTTTCACATCCCCAATCAACACGGGTGTACAATCTGCACTAGCTACCCAAACAGCTTGTAGAGGCTGTTCGCTAATTAAACCATCTGCTGAGGCTAAATCATCCCCAAGAGTGCTTAAGAGGCTGTCAATTTCTTGAGGGGTGAGAACAGTATTGCCATGAACCTGCTTTAAGCGATAGACTGATGCCTCTGGTTGCAATAATTCTGTGAGAACTTGTGGCGATCGCGGCCAAAACTGCTGGGTAAAGAAGCCGTGATGCCAACGTTCCAGAATACTACAAGTTAGATAGGGCAGTCCTTCCCAATTGCGCCAGTGCCAAGTGTGCATCTTCAACCAAACCTAAACAGAAATCACTCATCAGCCAATCAATGCTAACTTGAACAACGGAATTTGGGTTAACTGCTGTGGGATTTAATCTGCAAAACTTGGAAGCAGCCTTGAAAGCAGGGCGTAAGTATACATATTTACCATTTTCCCTCCACTTTTTTGAAAGTGTCTCCTCAACTAACCAAACCCTCTGGAACTTACTCAACCAAGGGGCTATTTCAGGAACAGTAGTAATCGCAACTGTGCAATCTGCTGGGCGGGGACAATGGGGACGCCAGTGGATTTCTCCGGTTGGAGGATTATATCTTTCCGTGGCGATTTCTTTTGACCACAAAATAGAGGCTACTGACAGCTACCAGCTAACTTTCGCTACTGCTTGGGGAATTGCGTCTCAATTACGCCAGTGCGGTATAGATGTTGGGATAAAATGGCCCAATGATTTAGTTTTAAATGGTCGCAAACTAGGCGGCATTTTGACAGAAACCAAAGTAAACAAAGGACAAATCACCCAAGCAGTAATTGGTGTTGGTATTAACTGGACAAACCCAGTACCAGAAACTGGAATCAATCTGGAATCGTGGCAAGCTTCCCAAGATTTCCGACCAATTTCTTGTCTGGAAATGCTAACCTCTACAGTCTTGCTGGGAATAGAATCCGGTATGGAGTGCCTTTGGCAAGAAGGAGTAAGCATACTCTTGTCTCGCTATCTAGACTTGCTGACAAATATGGGCGCTCGCGTGTACGTCAATAATCTTTCAGGTACTGTAGTTGGGGTGACTCTTCAAGGAAATTTACGAGTTGATTTAGAAATAGATGATACAAAGGAACTAATTACACCGGAAATTTATATTGAACCCGGTACAATCAGTTTGGGGTACCATAAATCTTCCATTTAAATTTGAGGTTTGTTCAAAATTTCGCTCTTTGGGCAAGACAAACCACTAGCATCATCTCTTTAGGCTAATTACACACAACTGAGAGAACAAATGACGCAGCGCAATAATTCTGCCCATCATGGTTTGCATTACTTATGGCAGCGAGGTCTGACGAAAAAACGCTTTGCCTCGACGTTACCAGCTCAGAGCCTCTGTTGGCTGAGTAGCATCAGCCTCCTCAGCGGCGGCTTTGTGTTTGCCCAAACGGAAACACAAATAGACAATATCGTTCCCACTGTTGAAAGTTCCCAGCCAACAGCAGTTACAAATCTAGTAAAAAAACAGGCTGTTGCACCGGAAACAGCGTCAGCGCCACCAGAATTTTCCCAACGGCGAGCCAGACTCAGACAGAGATTAGGCAAGCCAGAGGTTGCTCAATCAAAAGAGCCAGTTAGGCAGTCTACACCCAAAATCGAAGCTGCTCAACCTGTTGTGATTATCAGACAGTCAAAGCCCAAGGTAGAAGCCTCCCAGGTTACTCCTGTAAGGGTGAGACAGGAAAAACCCAATACCCCTGCCCGCTCTTTACCTGAAAAACTTCCAGAAGTTGCTCAACCATCAAATAACTCGAATAGCACTGTCAGTGCAACGGCGGAGAAAACCAAGGATTATAATAACGCCTATATTGACCCTAATAGTTATGACAGTGGTGCCACAGCTACTTATCAAGCACCAAATTCCGTAATTCTCACAGACCGTTCCAGTGGTTGTCGAGCCATCTTGCCGTCAGGGCAAAGTCTATTAGGCGGCGTTTGCGCCAAAGTACCCCAAAGGAATGTAGCTGATTCTAATGGTAAATCAGTACCTAATTGGCTCAGAAGAAGTCAAAATGCACAATTAGCAGTAGTTCCACCCGTGCGGCAGATTGCAACTACTGGCAATACCAGCAGATGGCGTCCTACTGAAAGTGGTTCTAGTGGTGTCACCAAGAGCGCATTTCGCCCGAATCGGTTTATCCCGAATCCCGGCGAGTTCAGCCCCACAACAGTGAGTGCAACTCCGATCGCGCCCAGTGGTGGGACTTTACCTCCACCAATGGCAGATGGCAACATTGCACCCCGCCCTAGCACTGTAGCTTACGACTTCTCACTGGCATCAGTATTGCCGCAAATCCCCTACACGGGGAGAGTCGCCTATAGTGGTACAGGACTGATGTATCCACTATCTATTCCCGCTCCCATTACCTCGTTGTTTGGTTGGCGAATTCATCCAATCACAGGCGATCGCCGCTTCCATGCTGGTACAGACTTGGGTGCGCCTACGGGAACACCAGTTTTGGCAGCTGCTGCTGGTCAAGTGGAAACTGCTAACTGGGTGGGTGGTTATGGTTTAACCGTTATCCTAAATCACAAATCCGCCGAACAAACTCTCTACGGTCACATGTCAGAAATCCTTGTTCAACCTGGTCAGTGGGTACAACCTGGAACTGTCATCGGGCTAGTTGGCAGCACCGGCAACTCCACAGGCCCTCACCTGCACTTTGAAGTTCGCCACCTAACACAAGATGGGTGGGTTGCTACTGACCCAGGCGTGGAATTACAAGGTGCCCTCAGCCAGTTAGTGCGAGGCTTACAAACTGCTCAGGTAAGCCAACAACCAGGCAGCTAGATTCAAAATTTTGGATTTTAGATTTTAAATTAATCTAAAATCCAAAATCTAAAATCTAAAATTCAGAGATACCCGTGTTCTGCTAAGAATGCGGGGGTAATGCCATCTATACTAGTTTCATCACTGGCTCTGGTGTGTGGGTTGCCAGAGTAAAGGAATTTTTCCACGTATTTGCCGAGAATATCCCCTTCTAGATTCACTAAACTCCCAGAAACCAAATAGCGAAGATTTGTCTCGGTGTATGTGAGGGGAATTACCGCCACTTTGAATTGGGAGAGTTCTGGCTCATATGCGGCGACTGTGAGGCTGATGCCATTCACCGCTATACTACCTTTAGGGACAATGTACCGTGCGATCGCCTCGGATGCAATAAAGGTCATTTCCCAAGAACTAGCCGTTTGTTCTGCCACTAGCAATCGACCGATGCCGTCTACATGACCCATCACAAAATGACCGCCAACTTTGCTGCCCACCCTGAGCGACGCTTCTAAATTGACATATCTCTGTTGCGTTTGCTCACCTCCCAACGTCGTGCGGCGTAGCGTTTCTGGTGAAGCAGTGGCAATAAACCCATCTTTTAAAACTTTTTCCACTGTCAGGCAAACACCATCTACAGCAACACTGTCACCATAAGCCAAATCTTGCATGATTACTTCACCCGACTGGCTTACACAAGTAATTTGCCAAGAATCGCCCCCCAAGGGTTCCATCGTTCCTAATGCCTGGATTAATCCTGTAAACACGGCTTTTTTGTCAAACTAACTCTATTTATTGCCTAATTTTGGCTGAAATCAATTGGTAATTCTCACAGAAATCTCGAATATCCAAGTATATTTTCTGACTTTTTTTCGTATAGGAATATTAACACATTAGCATCCTTCACAAGGCATACTTGGGTAAGAAGGTTATTGTCTAAGAAGACCAATTTGACTTACTCTGGTTTTCACCACAAGTTCGGAGTTTAATAGAAGCAATTATAGAGAACAAATGCTTATGTTTATTACTGTTCCCAAACCGCCCCAAAAAGGGTACTATTTGTTACACAGCATCCAAGGCTCTCAAAGGATTGTAGAGGCTTAGCCAATGATTGAAATGAAAGTCGCTGGCATAGCATTAGATGCCATAACTCGCAGCCCGATCGTACTTTTGAAAGATTCTTCAGATCGGCGGGCTTTGCCAATTTACATCGGTCAGGAACAGGCTAGGGCAATTATGGGCGCACTGGATAATCAGAAGCCTCCCAGACCCTTAACTCACGACCTGATTGTGAATATTCTAGAGACTTGGAACATGACTCTAGAAAAGGTAATTATTCATTCCCTGCAAAAGGATACATTTTATGCAGCTTTAATTGTCCAGCAAGGCGAGGTCAAAAAAGAAATTGACGCGCGTCCTAGCGATGCGATCGCCATTGCCCTCCGTACAAATACCCCCATCTGGGTAATGGAAGAAGTTATTGCCGATGCTTCTATCCCTGTTGATCGCGATGCAGATGAAGCCGAACAGCAAGCCTTCCGTGAATTTATTTCCAATCTCCGTCCTGAAGATTTGATCAAGCGCTTTGGTAATGGCGATAGCTAGGCAATTTTAGATTTTGAATTTTGGATTTTGGTGAAGCAGCACGGTCTTCTCCCAAGGGGAGACGCCAAGGGCGATGGGGGTTTCCCCCATGAGTGACTGCTGAACCCGTTCGCGCAGCGTCTCCCCTTGGGAGAAGGGATTGAAGGAAAAATCTAAAATCTAAAATCTAAAATCTAAAATCTAAAATTGAATGACTCCTAACTTTGTTAAAGATGCAATACCGACGCTTTGGGAAAACGAATCTGCGCCTCTCGGTTTTTTCTCTGGGAACAATGCGCTACTTGGCTTCTTTTGAAAATGCTCATCAGACCATCGAACAAGCCTTAGCGCTAGGAATTAATCATCTAGAAACTGCCAGAGGTTACGGCAAAAGTGAGGAGTATCTTGGTAGGGCGCTAAAAGCTGGGTTGTCATTACCCCGAACGAAGCTTTATGTCACTACCAAAATCTCAGCCACAGCAGATGCTGACACCATGCGTCGGTGCATCGACGAATCCCTAGAACGATTACAACTAGATTATTTAGATTGCTTAGGTGTTCATGGTTTGAACACTTGGCAACATTTGGAATGGGTGCAAGCCAAAAATGGCTGTATGCAAGCTGTGGAGGAAGCTGTTGCTGATGGTCGAGTGCGACACGTTGGTTTTTCCACCCACGGGCCATTAGAGGTAATTCAGGCTGCAATCAATACAGATTTTTTTGAATTTGTCAATCTGCATTATTACTATTTTTTCCAACGGCACGCACCAGCAATTCAGCTAGCTGCCCAAAAGGACATGGGTATTTTTATTATTTCCCCTGCTGATAAGGGAGGACGCCTCTACACGCCACCCCAAACCTTAAAAGACCTGTCTCAGCCGTATTCACCCTTAGAATTGAGTTATCGATTTTTACTTGCTGACAACCGTATTACTACTTTGAGTATAGGGCCAGCAAACCCAGATGAATTAAGGGAACCTTTGCGAGTCGCTGACCATGATGGAGAGTTAACATCAGCAGAAATTTCCGCTTTCCAGCAATTAGAAAATCACCAAAAAGTTGCTTTGGAAACTGATAAGTGTAGCCAGTGTTATGCTTGTTTGCCCTGTCCAGAAAATATCAATATTCCAGAGGTATTGCGGTTACGTAATCTCGCAGTCGCATACGACATGAAAGATTATGGACAATATCGTTACGGAATGTTGGAAAATGCCGGTCACTGGTTCCCTGGAATGAAAGGCAACCGGTGTACAGAATGCGGTGACTGTTTGCCTCGGTGTCCAGAAAAGTTAGATATTCCAGCTTTATTGGAAGATACTCACGAAAGATTAAATGGGAAAGTAGGTAGGAGATTGTGGGGTTGACACTCTCCGGTCTAAAGACTTACTGTGTACACACAAGTCGGAAAACCTCATTCATCCACATTGGCTTGAATCTGGTAGGGTGCGTTATGGACATTAGTCCTAATGCACCTAAAATCTGAGATGGTGCGTTAGTAGGGTGTTGACTTTGTAGAAAATGCGCTAAAAAAAATTCATGCAATTTTTGTGTCATCATCCCAGCCTGAAAACACAGTTCTTCTTTGCGATAGCATGGACTGACCAAAAACTTGGGATGACCATGCTTTCAGATCAAGGTATCGAACAGTTTCTAGTGCTTGCTTAACTACAGAAGTTGTTAGATTCATAGTACATAGTGAAATACTTAAGACTGTTTGACCTATTTGTTTAATAGGACATCTAGAAGAAAATTGTTTATATTTACCAAAAATTGATTCAATGATATCGGAAGTAGCCAACAGAGTGATTTCCGCAGGAATTTGAGAACTTTCTTTGCTCAGATAATCAACAATTTTTTGAGGAAAATTCGGATTTATGTGAAAATCTGAGCAAGATTGGAGAAACTCAAAGCTAGTTACAGATTGTTGGCTAATTCCACGAGTTTTGAGATAAGTCTCTACAGTTCTTGTCATCTCAACCATTTGGCCCCAGACTGTGATTTCTTCCTGATATTCAATTTTCTTATACTACTAAAGCTTGGAGTCGAAGTTTCATCGTTCGAGGCACCCAACTTGAAGTTTTTTTCAACCCCTCGCAAACTACCTCCACAAATAATAATTTGCTGTACTGCTAACTGTATTGTTTCAACGCTGTAATGATGTCCAACTGCGAAAATAATTGAGATATAGCAACGGACAAGGAGGTTAGGACATTAACTGATGATAAAACCTATATACAAACAGACTTTCAACCCAGTCCCCAGTCCCCAGTCCCCAGTCCCTTGCTATAAGTAGTCGTGCAAAATAAATTGTACATTTAGGAGAGGGAAAAGGGAACAGATAAACACTACAGGGATTTTGATTTGTTCCAAAAATATTCAATTAATTTTGCTCAGGTACTTAATGATTAGGGCATGTTCAAGAGAACGCAAAAATGAGTGTTTATGCTTAATCCAGGGTCAAATTCGCTATCAGTCCCTCTTCTGGGCAACTCCTTTGACCTGTGCAATTGCACCCTCTGGAGCTATATGTATAACGACGCATAACGGTGAAGTGCAGCGGCGGCAGACAACCTTTGGGACATAACCGAGATATTTGTTCCGTCCGTTGCAGCGCAGTGTTAGGTTGCCGACTGCTAGTAATTGCATGAACTCTAGATTTGTACTCTCAGGCTGCAAGACGTAAGGAATTGGCAATAGACAAATAATGCCTATGGGGGCGATCTGATGTGGATGGAGGAAGAAGAATTAAAGCTCTTAGAGCTTCAGTAAATTTTTCTAACCCTTCATCGCGTGATCTTGCACGGAGTTTGTTGATCTTCCTTTCATTTAGCTTAATTGAGTAGTCCTCATCCACGAATACAAGACCACGATCATAAGCGTAATGATGCAATGCACATAACGCCATCCCGTTAGAAGTTTCATCAGTTCCATCATCGTGGCTTACTGGTACAATATGGGCTGCCTGTACTAAATCAAGCTGCACACCGCACATGGCGCATCGGTAGTTATAGGCAGTTAAAACCCGATCTTGGAAACTGGAATCTCTTAATCTTTTCTTGACAGTCCGAATTACTGTTTGGCGAGCCCAGCTAGTTGATTCAATTTCTGCATCATTTACTGTGTTAGGTTTCTCAGCTACAGTTTCAAGAACACCGAGGTCATGCTCAGATTCTCCAAAACCGTGTAGAGATTCTAAATCTCTGACATATTCAATAAAGAAGCTAGGCTTAAATGCAATTGCTATTTCTTCATTTCCTTTGTCACAAGCAGAAAAACCATTAATGTGGGCATTGCGAAGGTATTGTTCACGGATCTGGATTGAGGGTGAAGATCCTAGTATTCCAGAATGCTTGTTGTAATCAAAACCTGCAAAAACTCCATCTTCATCCCACCAACCAAGAATTAGAGTTTTCCCCCCAATTTCAGGCTCAAAAGAGCTAGTAGGCAAGCCTGTAATTTGGATACGGTATTCGCTTCTAGGTCTTGCCGATCCCCCTCCATGAGTCAAATTCCAAATATAGATACGAAGTCGATAGCTTTCATCATTCCTGTAAATTTGTAGCCTCAAAGGGTGAGTAACCCGGCTTTCTAAATAAAGAACATTCCAACCACACTCCGAAACAGAGCGTGTGACAATACTGAGAAGATCATCCTTGGTAAGTTTACGCACAATTCACCCCCAGCCAAATCACTCGTCAAAACGATATTGGCTTCCGATCAAGTATTCCTCGTTCAATTCAAAAGCCATCCATCGCCTTTGTAAATTTTCTGCAACAAATCCTGTTGTGTTTGAACCTGCAAAGGGATCTAGTACAAGATCATTTTTATCAGTCAAGAAATTAATGAAGAAATCGGCAAAAGATGCAGGGAAACGTGCTGGATGAGGTTTCATTCCTGATTCTTTGCATTTCCGTAGATACGAGCTATTCGATTCCGTGTTTGCTGCTTCAATAAGATTAGGTGGAATTGCTCCTGAGTTATCTTTTTGAAACTTAGTAGAAATATCGTGACCGCTAGGGCGTAATTTAGCCTTATAGCCATTCTTCAAAAGCTGTTTCATGCTTTCACTGTAAGGCTTTAAAACCTTTCTGTTGTCAGCTTTTGGATGTTCGATTTTTGATAGCCACCAAACAGTATTAACAGAATCTTTTACTCGAATACGCCTAACAGTAACCCATTCCGCAGGTGTGGGGAGTCTAGCAGGATTGTAGTGATAAAACTCTTGAGCCAAGAAAAAACCGACTTCCTTACAGAGCCTAACTAGCAATTCATATTGATAGATACTACGAACTGGATTACCAGGAAGATAAGCACCTCCCAGATCAATTACAAATGATCCATCTTCAGCAAGTACTCTCTTAAATTCATATGCAAATGGAAGAAACCAATCGACGTAAGTTTCCGCACTCTCATTTCCATATTCCTTTTTGCGGGTAAGGGCAAATGGGGGTGATGTCAAAATTAGATTAACACTAGAATCTTTGAGATTTTTTATAAGCTCAAGGCTATCTCCTAAGTATGCTGCCCCATAGGTCTGAGTGCAATAAGGCTCACTACTGATTTCTGATTGCCTAGTTATTTTTTGCTTCTGAAATAACCCTAATTGCTTGGAGCCTGCTTGAGCCATGCCTTTAAATAGTAAATACGTACTCTTATACCACCTCGACAGTAACCATAGCACGGATCGAATTTTTTTTCTCATCCAACACTATCAAAAGCAGCTTTCTCGACTCCTAAGCAAGAAAATCAAGCCTTTGTTGCCATAAATCCCTGTACTCATAAAGCAAGAGGGCTGTTTGTGTAAAGGTTTCCAATATTGCCCAACTTCTTCCCAGCAGATAACCTTCAGCTACCACCCCGACCGGAGGCTAAGGCAACCTAACTATACTAGTTTTTAGGTTTCAACTTCGGGGTTTTCAGCCAACATTCTGATAAAAATGTAAAATTTATAAAGATTAAAAGAGTTAGGAATATCTGCCCAAGCTGGGGTATCTCGCCCAAAAAAAGATGAAAATTAAAAAAAAAGAAATATCCTACGCCAATCACTGACGGTTTTCCGCTACAGTGGACGGGCTGTAAACTTAGTATGGACTACTAGCCGATCGCTGACTATTCTTCTGGCTAGTTTAACAATAGTTGCTGGTCTTTTACCGGCGGCGATATCCTACATTAGTAAATTAATTGTTGATGCAGTGGTATTTGCATCTCAAGTTAATTCACACAGCAATGGTTTTGTCAATATTTATCCCTCTCTGTTGTATGTAGGATTAGAAGCGATCGCTGTAATTTTACTAGCAGGCAGTCAGCGGGGACTGATTATTTGTCAGTCGTTATTGCGGGCGCTAATGGGTCAGCGTGTGAATATACTCATCTTAGAAAAGGCGCTGACACTGGATCTTAGGCAGTTTGAAGACTCAGAATTCTATGACAAATTAACCAATGTCCGACGAGAAGCATCAGTTCGTCCCCTTTCCTTAGTAAACCGCACCTTTGGGTTGGTGCAAAATGCTCTTTCCCTTGTCACTTACGGTATTTTACTAATACATTTCTCAGTTTGGGCGGTGGTGGTACTGATTTTGGCAGCTATGCCTGTATTTATTGCGGAAACGAAATTTGCTGGAGAAGCCTTTCGCTTGTTTAGTTGGCGTGCGCCAGAAACCCGCCAACAGCACTACTTAGAAAATCTGCTAGCCAGAGAAGATTTTGTCACAGAAGTCAAACTCTACCAGCTGGGAGAGATGCTGCTAGGACGTTACCACGACTTGTTTGATCAACTCTATGGCGAAGACCGCGATTTGACTCTAAGGCGAGGATTGTGGGGATATCTCCTGAGTTTAGTCAGTACTGGTGCTTTTTACGTAGCTTACGCTTGGATTGTGCTGGAAACAGTGCTAGGTAAGATTTCTTTAGGAGATATGACACTGTATCTCACCGTTTTTCGTCAAGGACAGTCTACTTTTTCCAATGCCCTCACCTCTATTGGAGGGATGTATGAAGACAACCTATATCTCTCAAATCTCTACGATTTCCTGGAAGAAGAAGTTCCAAAGTCTTGGGGTAAGGCAACCATTGGTTTAAATTCCCAAGATGGTATCCGTTTTGAGAACGTATCATTTACTTATCCGGGAAGTTCCAAGCCAGCATTGAGAAACATTTCGCTACACTTGAAACCCAGAGAGAAACTGGCAATTGTGGGTGAAAACGGTTCCGGTAAGACTACCTTAATCAAACTACTTACCCGACTCTACACGCCGGACTCTGGGCGAATTTTCTTAGATGGCTTGGATTTGCAGGAATGGGATGTGGATGTCTTGCGGCGTCGCATTGGTGTGATTTTTCAGAACTTTGTCCGCTATCAATTCACTGTGGGTGAGAATATTGGCGTGGGCGATGTCGAACATCTGGAAAACAAAACCCGTTGGCAAACTGCTGCCCAAAAAGGCATGGCCCAATCTTTTATTGACCAATTACCCCACAACTTTCAGACTCAGCTTGGTCGTTGGTTTAAGGGAGGACAGGAACTTTCTGGGGGACAGTGGCAGAAAATTGCCCTGTCTCGTGCTTTTATGCGATCGCAAGCAGATATCTTAGTGTTAGATGAACCAACATCGGCAATAGATGCCCAAGCTGAGTTTGAGATTTTCAATCATTTTCGCGCTATTACTCAAAATCAGATGGTACTTTTGATTTCCCATCGCTTCTCGACGGTACGGATGGCTGACAAAATCGTAGTTATAGAAAACGGCGAAGTTATCGAACAGGGAACTCACGAAGAATTGTTACAGCTAGGAGGACGTTATGCCAAGTTGTTTCTGTTACAAGCAGCTGGTTATCAATAGGATGTGAGCTACTTTGTGAATTTAGATAGCGCTCGCTCACCTTGTACAAAACACATAACACCTCTATCCAACCACGTTAAACTGTTCAGTAAACATGGGTGAAATCTCTTTAGTGCCTAGACACTCTGCATCGTTAAACATTGCTACCTGATAAAATTATGCAAATAACACAACAGCGATACTATACCCCAGAGGAATATTTAGAGCTAGAAGAAGCTGCTGACTACAAAAGTGAATACATTGACGGGCAAATAATTTCTATGGCGGGTGGAACAGCAAATCACAATCGTATAGCTGGTAATTTCTATGCTGTGTTAAACTTCGCGTTCAGACAACAAGAATACGAAGTGTTTAATAGCGATATGCGTCTGTGGATACACCAAAAGCGTATCTACACGTATCCAGATGTGACAGTAATAGTCGGTGAACCAGAATTTTTCAACAACCGTACAGATATTATTACAAATCCCCAAGTTATTGTTGAGGTTTTGTCTAAATCTACTAAAAACTACGATCGCGAAAGTAAATTTCAGGCTTACCGAACTATTTCTACCTTCCAAGAATATTTATTAATTGACCAAACTCGGATTCATATAGATCAATTTTCCAAAACTGGGAAAAAGCAATGGGCGCTTCGTGAATATGATCAAGAAGATGAAGCGATCGCACTTGTAACTGTACCATTTGAAATTTCCCTAGAAGATTTATACAACAAGGTAAAGTTTGAGCCTGTTGAGTCAGAAGGCGAAAGTGCTGATGTTGAGGGATTGGGGTAAGAGTGCGTTAAATAAATTGCTGTTCTGTAAGCTTTTTAGAAGCTATATTTAAGTCATACAGGTTCTAAAATAATACCTGTATTCACAAGATTTTAGAAGGTTTAAAAGCAAAATAAGATGGTTCACAAAATTGCCTTGTTCAATCACAAAGGTGGTGTCAGTAAGACCACAACGACTTTTAACTTAGGTTGGATGCTTGCTTCAAAGGGTAAGAGAGTTATTCTTGTAGATACTGATCCTCAATGTAATCTAACAGGAATAGCTCTAAAAGAAGAAACTGAAGATGACGAGGCAAGGATAGAAAATATCTACAATACACATTCAAATATCAAAACTGGCTTGGCTCCTGCTTTTGAGTCACAGCCACGGGCTATTGAAGCTGTAGATTGTATTCCGATAGAAGGACAAGAAGGTTTATTCTTATTACCTGGTCATGTTGGCTTTGCTGAATACGAAGTAACATTAGGTATCGCGCAGGAACTCAGTGGCTCAATTCAGACGCTCAAAAACTTGCCAGGTGCTATTTCTGATCTTTTAGAAAAAACTGCTAATAAATTTAATGCTGACTATATTCTGATTGATATGAGTCCGAGTTTAGGAGCAATCAATCAGAATTTACTGATGACAAGCGACTTTTTCTTAGTGCCTACAACGGCTGATTTTTTCTCTGTAATGGCAATTGATTCTCTGTCTAGAATTTTATCAAAGTGGTGTGCTTGGGCAAGGATGGCAAGCGTAAACCCCATATTAAAGGAAGCCACTTATCCATTCCCAGAATTTAACTTGAAATTTTTAGGAACTATAGTTCAAAACTATAGAATTATTAGGGGTAAAGAAACAGCAGCATTTCAATCATGGATAGAAAAAATTGAGCGAAGAGTTGCTTCTCAACTAGTTCCAATTTTACGTGATAATAATCTGCTATTGCCTAATAATATCTATACCAACCAGGAGATTAATAGTAATTTTACCATGACAAAAATTTCTAACTTTAACAGTTTAATTGCTCTATCACAGGAATACAGTACACCTGTTTATGCGCTAACATCTAAACAGTTAAATCAAAAAGGCAAGGTGTTAGATAATAATCAGGCAAAGCAAGAGGAGTTTAAAAAAACTTTTTCTGACTTAGCAGATAAAATTATTGCACTATCATCCAGTTATGCAGTCAGCGCTTGACCAATTTCGTATTAGTATTCAGCGTGTTCGGGATCTGATTGCTCTTCATACTTCAGTTAAGGCTCAAGCTACTGCTGCTCTGGATCTTTCAGACATTTTACGAGCTGCCCTAGTTCTAACTGTTAGTGCCTTGGATTATTATATCCATGAGGTTGTCACATTGGGTATGCTGGAAATTCATCGAGGACAACGTGCTGAACCAGCATCTTCAGCCTTTTCCCGTTTTCAAGTTTCCTTGGGAAGCGCTCGTGAGGATAGAAGAATAGCCATAGATATCGCCTCTTGGATAGAGACTGACATTCAGCAGGTTTATGGAGCTAACTTTTTACAGCAGTCTTATACTATTTCTGGTTTAATTCCAGCTATATCAAATAGTATTTTGAACAGATTAAATAATACTTCATGGTTAGAAGATGAGATTAGAAAAGGTTTAAGTTATAAAAGCTTTCAGCAGCCTGATAAAATAGCTGATGCAATTAGGCAAATTTCGGATAAACAATTGTGGGATGAGGTTGCTAGTAAAATGAGTAAACCTCCTAAAGATATTAAGCAACAACTTACTTTAATTGTGGATCGCAGAAACAAAATTGCTCATGAAGCAGATATAGATCCTACCCTCAACATAGGTAATCGCTGGTATATTGACGAATCAATGGTTGGTGATACAGTTGATTTTATTGAGCAGGTTGTTGAGAGTATTCATCAAATTTTGTAGCTTTGGGTGGTTCAAGGGATTGGGGTAAAAAGACTTATTACCCCTAAGACTAAAAATCAGTTTTACCCACAAGAAGTTTAGGGGAAGTCTCTAGCTTAAACTCTGCTTGTATAAGATGTGAAATCTTATTAACTCTTTCAGGTAGAGCAAAAGACATAAGAGTATTGAGTGTAGTTTTTTCAATTCCCCCAGTCTTAAATTCTGGATGACCTATCTTCCATAGAATATTAGAAAGTTTTATTGAGGGATGAGAGTGAACGTTAAAAGTTAATCTATCTTGATTTGCAAAACGTATGTACCAATCGTAATCTGCCATAGTATTTAGCTTAATATCTTGGTGTCCACCCAAAAATTCAGTATATTCAATGTTAGGTTTAAATAATTCTCTTAATTCTTGCATTCCATCATCCCAATTCAACTCTTCTGCTGAAAAAATCAATTCCGAATCAACTTGCTTAACTTTTTTCTGAAATTCATACCCTTTGCAAAGACTTCGATTCAAAAAGGCGTACTGGTAGAGTATTTCTGGTATTTCTACTCCAAGGGTATATAAACTGCGTCCTTCACAGAATGCGCGAGCCTCATCACGCAGTTGATTTATTAGTAGACCAATATCTTTAGTAGCAAAACTTGTGTAATCTCCTCCTTTAGCTTCAAAGGCATCAGCTTTTGCTCTGACACTAAAAGCAAGAGCTACCATTAGTGGCAATCTTTCCGGTTTGCCTACTTCAATACGATTAAGTTGAGTTCGCAGCCAAGCTTCTAATTCCTCGGCTCTTTGAATAAGTGGATCTGCTTCTAGTAATTCAGGCACTGTATAGGTAAATCGTTCATAGGTTTTGAGTAGTAGAAAAGTTCGAGTCTGAAACTCATCTCTACGGCTACGAGCTTCTAAATCTTTAACTTCTTCTACAACATTTTGAAAACCTGTACGCATCTCCTCACGGAGAATATTCATTTGCTGTGCTAAGTTACACTGATTACAAACTAATAACTCAAGAGTGCGGTGTTGAACAGTAAGGGCATTTTTAATACTGTTAAAGCAAGTCTGAATTTGTTCATGATTTCTGTCTAATTTATCTGAAAAGACTTGAACTTGTTCATGATTTCTGTCTAACTTATCAACACATGATTGTATCTGCTCTTGATTACGGTCTAATTTCTTTTTGACCTTGTGAAGTTGGGCAGCATTGTAAATGCCTACACCAAGATTGAGTATATTTACCCCCAGATTAGCAATGTTAAACATATCAATAGCTGGTCTAACGGATTGAATTGTCTCTCCACTCGCTCTATAGCGAGTACCCCAAGTACCTGCTTCACCTTCTACTACCTCATATTCTGAAGGATTTCCTCCTTTAAACAGATGTGGTTCTGGTCGCTGAGTAAAAGGATTAACCATAATTGTTTGTCAAAATAGACTTAATCTCAGTATTCCCAGAAATAATCTTGGTGTATCACTCGTTCTCTACAAAAGAGCGATCGCCTAAGTTACACGTCTAGGTTTTACCAGCCTTGCATCCTTTGTCATACTTCTGTCTATATTTGTAAATAGCAGATTTGAGTTTTCCTTTCAGTTCTGGCGGATTTTGCATTACCGACATAAACAAATCTCTGTCACGATCGCATAGCACTAAACTTTTAGATTCTTTTAACATAGTTAATTTGCGCCTTCAACTTAGTTTCTAATGAACAGCGTAGTTATTCTTAGTAGGCAATGTAGACACAATATTTGTTTTGAGCATCACATCCTGTTTTTACTCTCTCTGAAGAGGAATTAAATTGCCAGGGAGGAGATAGCGATCGCC
>NZ_JABXKM010000162.1 GCF_017115025.1 Nostoc sp. NOS(2021)
AGGTGGGACAATCTGGAATGATGACGACCGGCGGAGGACACACGACCGGCGCAGGACACACAACGGGCGGAGGGCACACAACAGGCGCAGGACATACTATCGGATCGGGGCAAGGCGCACACACTACCGGGTCGGGGCAAGGCGTACACACTACCGGGTCGGGGCAAACTGCACACACTACCGGGTCGGGGCAAACTGCACACACTACCGGGTCGGGGCAAGGTGAACACACCACCGGGTCGGGGCAAACCGCACATACTACCGGGTCGGGAAAAGGGGGGCAGTTTTCTTGACCGCAAGATAAATTGCAAGCAGCTAGCGTTGGGTAAATTCCTGCGGTTGCATAAATGCTGCTACTGGTACAAGTTCCGTTAAGGCAATCGTAGGTTGGGGGTGGGCAGGTATTCTTAAAGCCTGTGTATTCAATTGTGAAATCGGCGGGTGGATCGTATGGGCCCGCCAGCACGATTTCTCCAGCATCACCAGATGTTCGCACATCGTAGTTGGCGTGAGCATCATCCCAGTGGACATAACCCGATACATAACTCCCATCTGGAACCGCAAAAGTAGCAGAATTTATGCCAGGAGAGGCATGATTAGATTCATAGTAAATTGTGAGAGTGCAGGTCATGTACTAAGTTGTGTCGCCTGTTGCATGAAAAAGTCTAAAAGATTTAAAAAATACTATTTTCTTCAATTAAATAATTAAATTTACTTATTGTAAATATTCTACTTTTACCTAAAAGTAGAATGATTACCGATGCCATGAAAACCTTGCAGTGTATACGATTAAAGTCACTTTAACTAATAGCTAAAAACATAGTTGTTCTGGTTTAACCGTTGAGATTGGTTAAACCGGAACAACTTGAAATCAAATTAAAATGAAGAATAACCGCAGTGGGCAAGCTGCAATTTTGAGTAATGCAGATTACTCAAAAATTCGCGGTCACATCAGGGCACGTAAATACAAATTACTTCTAGATATCGCCTGGTACACGGGGGAACGTTGGGGCGCAATTGTCAAATTGCAAATTTACGACTTATACAACAGAGATGGCACGCCACGGGAATATATTACTTTTCAAGCCAGGAGTCGGAAAGCCAGCCCCACAGGAAAGCGCAAAACGCGCCAAGTGCCGATCCATCCAGTTCTAAAAGAATCTCTGGTATCTTACAGCCCCGAAACCGGAAGCGATTGGCTGTTTCCTGACCGCGAACAAGTTGGCCCAATCGGTCTGAGATGGGCAGACATGATTCTGCGTGCAGCTGTACAAAAAGCTGGATTTGATGCCAAGGGGATTAGCACCCACAGTACCCGCCGTACCTTCATCACTAATTTGGCAAAGAAAGGTATCGGGCTTGCCACCATCAAAAAAATTACTGGCCACACCGACCTGAAGGTGCTTTCACGCTACATCGATGTAACTGATGATGACGTTAAAAACGCGATCGCAACTTTATGACTTTTTTTCCTCTATGCCAAAGACTGAAAACCGAGTTAGCCGAACTTGCAGTTTTTCCTGACAAATATAGTCGGGCGGAGTTAGCAGCCAAACTCAGACATTTAGCAAGTCGCGTTGCCGCCGATCGCTTCCGACCGTCTGCCAATACAAAGTTGTTTTTAAAAATTGAATTGCTGTATTTTGCGATGCTTGGCGGTCGCTACGAAAATCCCATTGACCTAGCCGCCGCGCTAAAAATACTATCAAGCGCTGCCGACGATCAAGTAAAGGAACTTTATCAGTCATCTTTACGTATTGACCCGTAAATCTAAAATCTAACTCATAACTCATTATTCATAAGTCATTGGGACTGGGGAGATTTTTCGGCATTGGGCATTGGGTATTAGGTGTTAGGAGGCAAATACCGATCGAGAGCTTTCATCGCATCAGATGCAGACTGGTAAGGTTTTTCGGCATCAGCCACGGCAGAACCTAAAAACTTTTTAGCATCGTCAATTCTGCCTTGATTGATATCTTCCATAATTATTTTGCAGGCTTCAATTAGCCTGACTAGCCGCGTTTCATGGGTATCGGGAAGAATCTCCTCTTCAAGGTGCTCGAAAACGTCGCGTCCCAGGTGTGGGTTTTTGCTCATAATTCGTAATTCCTAACTCCTAACTCCCCTTTCACTATATTATTGCCATGTCACAAGGCAATAAAGGATTTTTATATGGGCAAGTCCAAGGGCGGACGCACTAGCACTACTTGGGAGAAGGGCAGCAAATGGAATCAAGGCAAAACCCAAACTATCCGTGTGCCAATAGCAATAACGAAACAAATTTTACAATACGCTCACACTATCGACTCTGGCATTGAGCCAGATCAACAGCTAATTTTACGGGCTATTGATTCTTTTGTAGAATCCAGGGTTGGAGAATTCCACCCAAATCAGCACAGTCGCATTGCCTCAACTAATAGCCGTCGCTGGGATGAGCTGCGGCGGTTTAGAAATGCGATCGCTTCTGGCGACTCTTCCAGGAGCGAATTAACTTTTCAATCTCTGGTGGTGACTGCCCGCAGCTAATCGCAATTTCTACATCCTGCCTCAGATTAATTGCGCTGCGCGATCGCACTGCTCCAATGTAATCGCGGTGTATTTTCCTGCCCGTCATCCAGCAATATCGGTAATACCAATATTTATTACCAGACCTCTCGACCCAATACCGCTCTACCCAGTGGGTATCGTGTTGGGGGGCAGATTTTTTCGTATCTAATCTGACTTGCTCCCCAACAAGTAATTCTGCGGTATGTTGGGAAGTGACTTTTGGAACTTGCCCCCCAACAAGTGTTTCCCACTGATTCCAGGCTTGCTCAAATTCTTCCTGGTTTAAATAATTATCTGGGTCTGGTGGCTCTTGGGAATCGTAGAAAATTGTCAACTGACCGTCATCCTCGGATTTAAACGGTACCTCGCCAAAGTCAGCAGGATTCCAACGATCGCTCTCTACGAGCTTTTCTGCTGTTATTTCATTCCAGTAAGGATCGTCTATGCTTTGTCTGCTTTCAACTGTTGGGGCAACAGTCAAAAGTGTTAATTGCCCTGGCACGTCAGCTTTATGTTTCATAATGTTTGTGGATTATAAATTTGGGCCGTAGAGCGCGGCCTTTTTTTGTATCAACTATCAATCAGATTGATAACTGAAAGCAGATGAACTGATAATGCTGATAATTCGATCGAATATTTCGGGTAAATTGTTACGGTAAATTCCATATAGATTTTCAAATTTCTCAAAGAATGAATGTTTGCATTCTTCGGTGAGGTTTTGAAGTCTTTGAAACCTCTGTTCATCAATCCTCCAGTTATACGTTGTAATAAATGATTCCTTGAAACCCAGGTCAGGTTTTGGTTGCTTGTGGTGTCTTAAGCAGCGTTCATGCAGGAGAGCTTGCCGATCCGCTTTCTTTGTGTCACGAGAACGTAACTCAAGAATTAGCGCTGTAGTTTCTTCAACAAATGTTTGTGCAAGAGTTGGAACTTGCTCTACAAGTTCCAACTCTTGCATTACTTCTTCTTCAGGAACTTCTTTGAGAAGTTCCTGAGAAGATCCTGAAGAGTTACTGAGAGGCTCCGAAACCCCAGTATTTTCAAGGGTTTCACTACAGATAGACCGTGAATTCTTGGCGGCTATCGGTGAATCTGTGGCGGCTATCGGTGAATCTGTGGCGGCTATCGGTGAATCTGTGGCGGCTATCGATTCAGCCCAAAACTCTTTTATTCGCCTAGCACCGTGCAGATTGATGACTGACCATGACTCTGTTTTACGTGAGTCATTTATAGAGGTATCGCGTTTAAATTCAAATAGTCCAGCAGCGTATAAAACCTTTCTTGCTAATCTAAATGCTGATTCTTTTAATGTGGTTGCTAGCTTGACAAATCGACTGCCGTAACGGTCTGATATCCAACACTCCTTCCACAGAGTTTGGATTGATTTGGCTTGACTTAACGCCCAATTTATGTCCTGTTCTGGGATGATGCAATGGGGTTTATTGTATTTGGGTTGCTCTCTTGATGGGGCGTTCTTAGAGATAGAGACAACTTTAAGCTGTGGATAAGAAGCTTGATTTTGTATGCTATTTTCTGGCATAATACTATTAGTTATTTCAGCAGAAAGCCACCACCGACGTTCTAAATCTGGGTGGCTTTTTGGTTTTCTTAGGTCTAGGTCTGGTTGACATCACCAGACGATCGCACTCCATTAACTAGCGTTAGGCGATCGCACTCACTCCCCTTCTTCCTGATCTCTTGTGCTATCTCTTTAAGCCGATTGAGTAGCTCAGGGTTGATTTGAAATAATTGCGGCAAGTCATGCAATGCAAAAGCTGCTAGGACTATGGCTTGGTCGATGTTCAATTTGGGGTCAACAATATGGATATAGTCGATGAATTGGTCTAGCTCATAGATGGCGAGACTTCTGGCTCGAACTACCTTTGATGAGATTTTTTGTTTAGTCATTGGTCATCAGTCATTGGTCGAATATACACAACGCCTGAACCGTTGCACTCACTACACTCATCTGTGTAGTCATTTCCTTCATAATCCTCCTCGACAACTTCGCCTCCACCGCCACAGGCATAACATTGGAGTTCTTCAAAAATCAGCCCAATTTCATGTTCTTCGACTTGTCCAACGTGGAATACTTCGGTTTTTTTCTTGGGTTTGTTGTTCATAGAGGTTTCGCTAGTTACCGCGATGGCTCCGCCCGCCGAAGGCATCGCACTTACTTAGGGTTGAGATTTCAGATAGTTCAGAAAATCTACTAGCTCCTCTTCTGTCAGCAAGCTCCGACCGCGCTTGCCGTAAGTTTTGATCAAATGCTCCCGACCTTGTTCTGTTGTCCAGGACAGGCGCTGCATTTCAGCATCCGTCTTCTCTTCTAAATCAGGGAAGTTTGTGTAAGGTGGCTGCCACATAATTTTTTGAATTGAGTTGTTGCCTCAAACCCCGCAGCGCGATCGCAATTTCTCCCCAGAAGCAGCAGCGCGATCGCACTTCTTCACAAAACCGTAAGCACTAACTGGGAAAACTTAGGGAAGGCGGATCAAGCGTCAACTCGATCCGCCATGTTTTGTTGTCAAAGAGAAAATCGAAATGCAAGTTCCAATCATTCTGAGTGGTGATACAGTAGTCCGCGTGGACACGAAAAAGAAGCTGGGTTTCATTAATGGTTCTATGGTGACATTCCAGACTATCCAGGACTCGATCGGATCTTTTATAGTGGCTCATTTCCCGGATTACCATATTTGGTTTCGGGGAGGGATTAGAGCCGAAATCCTCCAACCTGGTAAGGAATGGAAAAAAGGGATACTCAAGCTAGTGGTCACTTATCATGTGGAATTTCTCCCCGACAAACCAGAGGTGCCCTTGGACGATTTGCGATCGCAGTTAGATGATCTTCAGTCGCAAATAGACACCGAATAGTCATAGATGTGTTGCCTGCTGATGAGAGGCACGCATCCATGAATAAGCCGTCCTTGCCTGCTCTGGCAAGGACGGCTTATTCAGAATTTTCCTCCGGATTTTGTAACCCTTTTAACAAATCTCGTAAGTCGGTCACACGCTTACACAGCTTCTCACGTCTATCGTCTATTTCTTGTATTTCAGCAAGAGTTTCAGTGATCAGCTGCTGAATTGTTCCCCCAGTAAGGACATCTCCGGAATAGTTAAGGGTATTTGTCCCCTGCCGATCAGTTCTACTAGATGAGATCGACTCACTCCGAATTGTTCGGCTATAATGTCCAGTCCGCTTAGGCTGTCTTCGGTTAGTACTAGACTCACGTTCTTTTTGATTTGTCCGTGTTCGCGGTGCTTGGCTTTCGGCATCCTCAGTAACCATATCTTATTTCCTATATAGGATATCAAGTTTCTATTTACAAAATACCATATATGATGATACCTTATTTCTAACATCCCACATAGGATGTTAGAAATTGCTCCCCAACGCCTAACCCTTTGCGTTGCCACCGGAGCCAGCACCCGCGCCACTGCTTTCATGCCCCGGCGCGGAAACACCCTAAAAATCACCTGTGATGCGATCGGTAAACCTATGGGCAGAATCAAAGTTCGTATACAAGGAGGCCCCAAAGACGTAAAAGCCTTTGCTGAATTCCTGCACAAAGTAGAGGCGGTGATCAGCGCCCTGTCGCTCGTGAGCGAAAGTGCAGATTATGCCAACCGCAACAGTACAGATGTTCGGCGTTATTTAGAGTTTGAATTTGACTCGGAGGTGATGGACGACTAGCGATGCCTACGGCGAGCGTTCGCTAACGCGGTAACGAGTTTGCCGCGTGGTGGTTTGTTTTGACTCAACGCAGACTTATAAACCTATGGAGATAACATGACAGTCACGGTCAACGAATTGATTAAAAAGCTACAAAGCTTCCCTCCCAATACAGTGATAGGCGCAAAAGAAGATCAAATGATTGGCGTTGTCATTGGAGACAGTTTACTGAAGTTCGTATTTCTGAGCCAGACAGACGAAGAAGAACACCTACCAACCTTTGAAACAACATGACAACCACAATTAGAGAACTGCTTAAAAACCTGGAACACCACCCTGTTGAGACAGAGATAGTCATCAAAGATGTCGATGACCAAGAATTTGCGATCGCTGATTACGACTTTTCAGAAAAGGTGCTGACTATCGAGATCGTCGAGAAGGAAGACGAGGAGGAAGAAGACGAATAACAGTCACATAACAGTCACATAAGCATGACATGAGTAAACCTATAGGACATTTCACAAGTTACACCTTGGGCGACGGCTCCTTACTGGAATCGCTCCAAGAGGAGTACGGCTCAACATTTGAAAAAATGACCAAACGCGAAAAGCTGTTTTTGGTTTCTGCGATCGCGGCTCAACTTTGTGAGCAATCTCCCGGTAAATGCCGCGATGAAATCTACACAGTTGGGCATCAAATTAATAGCTCATTACCCCAGGCGGATCGACAAGGATTAATCGAAGCGCTGACTAATCAAATCCAGGGGGGTCGCAGCCTTTTTGATACGGAGTTACCGCCTATGGAATAAACGATTGGAATTATCATGCATTGGATTTGCACAAAACACCAGCGTCGGCTGTTGGTGGCTGGCGCTGGTGTTTTTACTTTTTAAAAAATTCTGGGATTTTAAATCATGACTTACTACGACAACCTCAGACCGTGGGCAATTTTTCAACGCTTGCCCTCCGAACACAATGTATGTGTTGCTCGGCTACGGACTCAATCTGACGCTGATGCTTATGCTAGCATTTTGCGCCAGGGCGGCGGCTCCTTTCAGGTAGTTTTCGATGGAGCGATCGCGGTATCAGGTACGCGGGAAATTTGAAGTGAATTTCGATGGTAAAACCACAACACCGCCAACAGGTGAGGAAGATGACGCAATTTAAGCAACAAATTGAGCAATTGCGTGAAATTGAACAAGGAATTGTATCCGCTCTTTCATCGGATATAAGCATGGATCAGAAGCAAAAGGATAAGGTCTTTGCTGCCTCTTATTTCGCTCTCAAAATACTAGAAAAAATACTCTTAGATTTGGATAATAGCAATGAAAATTAAGACAATCACTTGCAAACGTGTTCTGAATTTAAGAAATTACGAATCCAGACATGTAGAGATGTTTGCTGAGATTTTGGAAGGCGAAGATCCAGATATAGAGGCATCTAGATTAATCGAAAAAGTAGAGCGAAAAGCTATGGAGCATGTAGAGCTAGAAATTGAAGCCACTGATCTAAAAGAGGAGATCGCAGACCTAAAAAATGAACTGGCACGGCTCGAAAAGCAAAAGGCTGCTTTAACCGAGAAGGAAACTGACCCAGACGACATCCCTTTTAAGTCCGGGGAAGCACCAGATAGTAGTGTTTCCCCCGATAATTTTTAGATAATTTTTAGATAATTTTTAGCGATCGCACTCTCGGTCGGAAGAAGGCGATCGCTTATTGGATTGGACTTACCCCTTCAGCAAATCATGCACATTATATCAGTTCCCACTGTGTTTACTTGCAAAACACCTAACGTCGGCTGGTTAAACCTCGCCCAAATTCGTCAACTCCAATTTAGAGAGATCCCTAATCCAGTTGCCGTTGTTACCTGGCATAACGGCAACACAGAAAATTTCTTTGGCGACGATGCCACAGCAATTATGGAGAGTTGGCTGGAATCTTCTAATAACAATTACCGCTCAAAAAATCGGAGAAATGTTTCATGAATATCGAAAAGGATGACCTTGATTTACTTAATGGTTCACCAGATCCAGCATGGGATTATTACGTGCTTTGGCATCGAATTCAACAGATTAAAGCCCAACTTGATAGGGCTTTAATCTGGATTAGTCAGGTTGAGAACCAAAATACTGCAACGGATAAGGAGACAGCAGTATTGCTTCGTAAACCTTGGGACAGACTAGACGAGATCCTCAATGGATTACCTGATGACGACGATGAACCCGCCTGATGATGGCTACTTGACCCCGTAGCCGAAACTAGGGCAATGCCCTAGTCGCGGGTTGGGTCGCGCAACTCACTCGCCTCTGGTTCGCCCCAGAGGGAAGTAACAGCAGCAGCACGGGTTTTTTGATTGAAATGACCTAAATAAGTTTCGCTTTTTCACGAATCCATTGCTGCTAATTATTTCCGACCGTGTTGGTTTTAAAAGTGAATTGGCTTTTGTACTTTGGGTGATTCGTGAACCATTGTACACGGTTTCTGCTGCAAATAAAACACCCACCACTGAACCTTGAAAAATGAAAATTGTTGGATTAGACGTTTGTAAAAATAGCGTTGTTGCTTGGGTTTTAGGAAGTATTCCCAAAAACTTTAGAACTCACTTTCGAGAAAATAAACGCTCTAAAGATGACGACCCCCTAACATTTACAGCTAACGCTGATGGGGTGAAAGCACTTCTTGAACTTGCACCAGACGCGGTGATCATGGAGCCTACAGGGGTTCATTATTCCTGGATTTGGGCACACGTTTGTGAAACTGAGGGTATTAAGGTGCTTTGGGTGGGACATGCTGAAGCTGTCCACTACCGCAAGCAGAATAAGTTACCTGACAAAAATGATCAAGCTGACGCTTTGGCACTTGCGGCCTATGCCATTGCCCACTGGGGAGACGATGAATTTTTTCTGCAATTTGAGCCTGGGGTGATTGCCCTTCTTCGTCAATCTTGGCTGCAATTGCAGTCGGTCAACCGCATTAAGTCCCCAATTATCAACCGGGCACGGCAACAGTTAGCCAGAGAATTCCCGGAAGCTGCGCTATCAAAGTCAGACCCTAGCAAGAGCGATGGAATGCTACCAATGTGGTCATGGTTAGCCGGCCGTGAGCGCAACTTAACCAGAAACACCAATTACTATGAGCGACTTTACAACCGCTCAATTGCCAAAACCTACGGGGTTGAAATTTCTGCTTTTACCCGTCGCCTATCTAACCTGTTATGTGATTTAAACGACTGGGAGAATGAAATTAACTTTTCAATTCTCTCTTCTTTGGAGCAACCGCAGTTTGCAGCCTACACCCAAGTTTTTCAAAAATTTGGTATTGGTGCGCGTCCCCAAGCATTGCTGATTAGCCAAATTTACCCCATTACCAAGTTTGAATCCCTCGGTCGATTTAAGCGGCGGCTGGGAATGGCTAAAGAAGAGTTCAGTTCCGGGGACAAGGAAACCATGAAAACGGGAGCCGGTTCTACCTTGTGTAAAACCCAATTATATTTGTGGATCTTTGACATGATTGCCCCAGTCCACGCCCGTCCTCAAAACGAGATTGGCGAGAAATTGGGTAACTTCTACGATACCAGAAAAGCCCAGTTTCAGGACAATCCAGAACTTTGGAAAAAGAAAGCAGTCGCTCGACTTCAGCAACAAGCACTTCTTGAATTTCAGCGATCGCTAATCCAAAATCTAATCCCGATGGTGTCAAAGGATCTGCAACCACAGTTAGAGGCAACCCTTAACCTCACACTCCAAACCATGCAGTTGAGTTTAGCGTCCTCGATGGCCGCAGAGGATATCGCCCCCAGTGTGAAACAAAACCAAGTTAAAAAGGGATTTGGTAATTTGGTGATCTCCCAAACAGCCGCCTACGGTTGTAGGTTGCTTTTCAAAGAACTGAAGCGATCGTGTAATACCTAATCCCCTACTCCCTACCAAGGCTAGCTATTTGACATCACTTAGCTAGCTAAAGTGAAAAAGCTGCCAATTGAGTCAGAGGAGTGGAAATCTTCCCAAGTATCCTCATTTACACCTAAGTACTGATAAACAGCTCCACTTTGAAACTCAACTTGCAAAATGTGTTCGTCGCGATCATAGCCTACAGTCATGGCCATTGAGGAGATAACTGGTAGCATGACAATTGGTTCTTCTTCAAAGGGTAGTGCAGTCGTTTCGGCAATCGCCTCGTTCAGTTCTTGCAATCCTTCATAAGCTTGTATCGGCGCGGGAATTTCTAAAAACTCCAGTTCGTCGCCTCGGTCGAGTAACAACTGCAAATATCCATCAGAGTGAGCGATCGCTACTAAACTGCTCAAGTCTACCTTAGATAGCCTCATTAATTTTGCTCTCCTGTTGGCGTAGTCGGGAGTGTTAAAGTTTTATGCAACACTTACGTGCTTTAATAGTACAAATATACTATTAAAGCAGTTCGCTGTCAAGTTTTTTTACCAAGCGAGAATTTTAGGTGTGTAGAGACGCGTTAGCAAAGCGGTACGTTAGCGTAGCGAGGCGAAGCCCAGTGCAATTTTGTGTCTCTACTGGGGTTGTTGATTCATAATTCTCTTGCAAACAGTCTTTTTTGTCTTATATTTACAAAATGCTAGAACACTAATCAGAACAGACCTTTATTCAAACTGACTCTGAGCGATCACTGGACATTGAGCAGTTTCCTGGTGCTAAGTTTTTCCCCTTAGCCGAGCCTGTATCACAAGGTTCAATACACCTGCTGACAATGAAGGCGGGTACGATGATTCCTATTCATACTCATCCTTGCGATGAGTATGTTTATGTGTTGAAAGGAGTTGTGGAAACTGGGGGAAAGAGTTGTTCTGCTGGAATTTTTTGGATTACGCCAGCCCACACCCAACAAGGGCCTCACATAGCCATCACCGATGTAGAAATACTCACGATTCGGCTAGGGCCAATGGGCGTGTTTGAGCAACCAAAACCCTTGTAGAGACGTAAAATTTTACGTCTCTACATCAACGATTCATAGCTGTATTCAGTAATGCAAAAGCGATCGCTACTTTCCTGATCTACCCAGATACAACAGCATGGGATCTCTCAGTTTGTATTTGCAAGTAACGATAAAGACGATTCAGGGCGTTTATATGGGCGTAAGCTGCTGCCACTACGATATCAGTATCAGATGCTTGTCCAGAGAATATCCGCTCCTGGTGCTGCAAGCGAACTGTGACAGTTCCCAGTGCATCAATTCCTCCAGTCACAGATTGCACGGAAAACTCAATTAGTTGATTGGGAATCTGCACCAATCGATTGATTGCTTGATACACCGCATCTACTGGACCTGCGCCTACACTGGCATCCGTGAGGATTTTGCCATCGGGAGTGACAATTGTAATGGTTGCAGTTGGGCAAGTGCAGTCACCGCAGATTACCTGGATGTGTTCGATTTGGAAGCCACTTTCTACTTGAATCTGCGTTTCATCTCGAACGATCGCCTCTAAATCCCAATCTGAGATTTCTTTTTTCTTATCGGCGACTTCTTTGAATCGATTGAAGGCTTTATTCAAGTCTGCTTCATTCAGTTCAAAACCCAATTCCTTGAGCCTGGTACGGAAAGCATTGCGTCCAGAGTGCTTACCCAAAACAATGCGATTTTCTGGCAAACCGATCGCAGCAGCTTCCATAATTTCATAAGTCTGGCGGTGCTTGATGATCCCATCTTGGTGAATACCAGACTCATGGGCGAAAGCGTTTGCTCCCACGATCGCCTTATTGGCCTGAATCAGCATCCCGGTTAATTGAGAAACCAAGGATGAGGTTTTGTAAATCTCCTGAGTCTTAATATTAGTCAAGGGTGCATCGGCATCAACCGGACGACCAAAGTAAGGGTTAAAAAATGGTTTGCGAACCTGCAACGCCATCACAATTTCTTCCAATGCGGCATTACCTGCTCGTTCCCCAATGCCATTAATTGTACACTCCACCTGACGCACACCATATTCAATTGCTGCCAAAGCGTTAGCTGTCGCCAAACCCAAATCATTTTGGGTGTGAATGGAAAGAATCACCCCATCGATATTAGAAACATGTGATCGAATTCCCTGAATCAGAGTTCCGATTTCCTTGGGTGTGCAGTAACCAACGGTATCAGGAATGTTGATTGTAGTTGCACCTGCTGCGATCGCTATTTCCAAAACTTGATAGAGAAACTCTGGCTCAGTGCGACTGGCATCCATTGGTGAAAATTCTACATCATCTACAAATGACTTGGCATAGGCAACCATTTCTGCTGCGATCGCTAATACTTCGCTACGAGACTTTTTCAACTGATATTTCAGATGAATATCAGAGGTAGAAATCATCGTGTGGATTCTGGGACGAGCCGCTCCCTTCAAGGCAACGGCTGCGGCGTGAATATCCTGGCGAATGGCTCTAGCTAAACTGCAAATGATTGGCCCGCCGGGTATCCCAACTTGTTCAGCGATGGTTTTAACAGCTTGAAAATCTCCCGGACTAGCAACGGCAAAACCTGCTTCAATCACATCGACACCAAGGAGAGCCAGTTGATGAGCGATCGCCAGCTTTTCTTCTACATTCAGGGTTGCGCCCGGTGACTGTTCGCCATCCCGTAGCGTAGTGTCGAAGATGATAACTTGGTCTGGTTGAGATGCGATGCTCATAACTGTCTCCCGTGGTATTGAGGGGATCTTCAAAAATTGTACTTTGGATATTGTATACAATCTTTTGGATTTTGTATACAATATAAAATATGAACTTAAATGACTTGGCAGCTAATGTGTTGCAACAACAACGCAGTACCCCAGATTTAATTGCCGATGCTTTGCGGGAAGCGATTCTGCGCGGCATTTTTCAGGAAGGACAATCTCTGCGACAGGATGAAATCGCTACTCAGTTTGGTGTTAGTCGCATTCCCGTGCGGGAAGCGCTCAAGCAGCTAGAAGCAGAAGGATTAGTGACACTGCATTTAAATCGTGGTGCGATCTTATCGGTGTTGACAGCCACAGAGGCGCAAGAAATCTGTGAAATTCGTAGCGCCTTGGAAGTGAAAGCGATGCAGTTGGCAATACCCAAGTTCCGGGAAACAGATATAGAAAAAGCTGCTGTGATTTTGTCAGCGACAGACCAAGCAACTGATGCAGGTGTGTTGGCAAAACTCAACTGGGAATTTCATGCGACGCTGTATGCTACTGCTGAACGTCCCCGGTTGCTGACAATGATTAAAACTTTACACGTTAATTGCGATCGCTATGTCCGCGTGCAAATGGCGCAGATGGATTACCAAGAGCGATCGCAAAAAGAACACTATCAACTCTTAGATGCTTGCCGAAAGCGGGATACAAAAGCTGCTGTCAGGTTACTGAAACGACATATTGACATCGCAGGACAACAGCTAATTGCATACTTGCAGCAAATTGCTCAGAAGCGCTGATTCTTGCTGAAACTAGATGATCTACCAGAACAAACTAAACGGGAAATTTACACTATCCTGTTCAATGAGTTCGACGAACCTCTCCCTGTCTTGAACTAAAGTTCAAGTCTGTCCCTCTCCGACTCGGAGAGGGACGGTTTTGCGTAGTAAAACCAGGGAGAGGTCTTTTTATTCAGTTCACTTTGTTCAGAGAAATAGGTAGGGGTCGTCCATGAAAAAACTGATCCGGCGTATTAAGGCATTGCTCCGATGTATCCTCAAGAGGTTTGCATCCAATTCTCAACAGCAATCGCCCCAATGTTCACCCCTGAGTTCTCGCCGGTTAGACACATCTATTCCCAGTATTTCTCCTCGATGGGAGTCTGGTTTGGTGCTTGTGTGTTCACAATGTGCAAACGAGCGGTCAAATAGTTTTCATCCAACTAGCAGAAGCTCAACGGCTTCCGAAGACTTAGAGAATTGGTTGAAATCTCGTTTAAAATTTGAGGGATTATGGGGTGAATTTCGGGTCGTTAGCACCAGTTGTTTAGGGGTTTGTCCACGGATGGGCATTACTGTCGTTATTGTAAGTAATGGAAGTGGCGGTAATAGTCCATGCTTAATTGTAAATCCTCAGAGCGATCGCGAACTTCTTTACTCATACATCAAACAGAATTAGGACTTACGCATAAAAGCTCCCCCAACCCCTTTAAAAAGTTGGGGGATCTCAAGAGCCTGTGGAGGAATGTTAGAAGACTTGTGTGTACACCGTAGGCTCTTTTAGGGGAGAGGCTTTGAATTCTTCCCCTTCCCTTGGAGGGAAGCTTGCTCAAGAGTTAGGTTTGGCCTTAGTTTTTCCAGATGACGTGAAAAGTCAGCGCCGCTCACGAGTACGGTTCTACTGACAGTGTTGTTTAAATAATTTTTTCTTTGAAAATCCCTTGCTTACCCAGCAAAAAAAAAGCTATCTCTGAATGCAAGTTGGTATCATTGTGCAAGACTACCCTAATGGTAGCGATCGAGTTACGATCTTGTCACACCCCTTTTTTGATTTGAGAAGTCCTATTCCAGAATTTTCTGGTTAAAATAGTATATCTGTTCTACTCAAACTCCGAAACCAACACTCCTTAAAACCATATATATTAGAGGCATTAGAGGCAGGAATGGCTATCAACACCGATACTTCTGGCAAGCAAAAAGCGCTGACTATGGTGCTCAACCAGATTGAGCGCACTTTTGGTAAAGGAGCAATCATGCGCCTGGGCGATGCTACCCGGATGCGGGTGGAGACGATTTCTAGTGGGGCGCTCACCTTGGATTTAGCATTGGGTGGTGGTTTACCCAAGGGGCGGGTAATTGAAATTTATGGCCCGGAAAGTTCCGGTAAGACTACAGTAGCGCTACATGCGCTCGCCGAAGTGCAAAGAAATGGCGGTATTGCTGCCTTTGTTGATGCTGAACACGCCCTTGACCCCACTTATGCTGCGGCATTGGGTGTAGATATTGACAATTTGCTGATTTCTCAACCTGACACTGGCGAATCAGCTTTGGAAATTGTCGATCAGCTTGTTCGCTCTGCGGCGGTTGATATTGTAGTCATTGACTCAGTAGCAGCACTGGTTCCCCGTGCTGAAATCGAAGGGGATATGGGTGATATCCACGTTGGTCTGCAAGCGCGATTAATGAGTCAAGCTCTGCGTAAAATTACTGGTAATATTGGTAAATCTGGCTGCACAGTAATTTTCATCAATCAGTTGCGGCAAAAAATCGGTGTTACCTACGGTAGCCCAGAAACCACAACTGGCGGTAACGCATTGAAATTTTACGCTTCGGTGCGCTTAGATATTCGCCGAATTCAAACTTTGAAAAAAGGTACAGAAGAATTTGGTAACCGCGTTAAAGTCAAAGTCGCCAAAAATAAAGTAGCTCCGCCTTTTAGGATTGCGGAATTTGACATTATTTTTGGCAAAGGAATTTCTACCTTGGGTTGTATTGTAGATTTGGCAGAAGAAACTGGCGTACTTGTCCGCAAGGGAGCTTGGTACAGCTACAATGGCGACAATATTTCTCAAGGACGAGACAACGCCATTAAGTATCTAGAAGAAAAGCCTGAATTTGCTGAACAAATTAAGCAACTGGTGCGTGAAAAGCTAGATAAAGGCGCTGTTGTTTCTGCTAACTCTGTAGCTAAACCCAGTGAAGGAGATGAAGAGGAAGAAGTCGATTTAGAGCCAGAAGAATAAAGAATGTGGATTTATTAATCTGCAACTTTTAATGTCTAGTGGGTTACAAAGACAGCTAACCCAGCTTTTCCAAGGTATTGATGAGTTACAGCAAGCCTAACGAAATGATTGCTACTAGATAACGAGCAATCATTTTTATGGCGTTTCTCGTTGGAATCAGGTAAAACTAGGGGCACAACATTGTTCATGTGTGTCAACTTCAGCCCAAACCCATTTAAAACCTCGTTTCCAGCCTCTGGCTGGAAATGCTGCTTATTGGGCTGCTGCCGCGAGTCAGGATACCATAGGCATTAAGAGCCGGAGACTGGGAACAAGACAAACAAGACAATCTCTAAAAGCTTGTTATAGACTGGCTTTTACCTGAAGTTATCACCGATGAACATTGTTGTGCCCCGACGAATTGTATATACTTCACGCAATTTTAAATTGCTATAATTTCCAATTTTTTAGCTGGGATTGTATGGTATTTGTCTGCTAAAAAAGCGGTCTAAAATTTCTGATTTCTGTTCTGAACTGAAGTTGTCATACCAATGTTCAAACTTCTCAACTAGTGCGGAATTTCTGAAAATCTCTAAATTATCATCTGGTTTTTCAAGTAGAGGTTTTTGTCTGTCACGGGAATAGGGAAGTATTTCTACTGTATGATCATTCTTTCGATGCACAAGTTGCATCAATAACTCCATTGCGACAGTTGGCAAAATGCGGCACGTATAATTCACAAAAAAATCAAAAGTCATATTGCCTAGACGGATGCGATCGCCATCTTTGAGCTTGATCGGCCCAACAGCGCGATCGCCATTCACAAACGAGCCATTGCTACTGTTGAAATCAATTAAGTAAAAACCTTGATCGTCAATATGTTGAATAGCAGCGTGGCGACGAGACATATGACTATCAGCAATGCAAATACCACTGCTGCGATTACGACCTATCGTCCAGATCCGCTGTGGCTGTCGTAAACTTTGAGTCTGATTGTCGCACAAATTAGTCATCAAATAAACAGCAGCAGTATCCACTACACCATGTATGTAACATGCCTTCACTCTCGTGAACGAGGGTTGAGATAGGTTTTCTAGCTGAATAATTTCATCTATAAGACTGCTGTGGTGTTCATACAACTTGAGGAATACCTGATATAAAGTTAATCGCCGTTCTATTTCCGTTTGTGCAAAGTCAGCCATTATACGTAAACCTTGTACTACCTGATTTCGGTTGTGAATATTCTGCTTCCGCCTACAATCAGGGATAATTACGTTTTCACTTTCCGCTGCCATCTGAAAACTTGAGTGGCTTAAAAGCGTGATGTTTTACAACTTTTAGGTGCGAGATTCCCTGTTGTTTCTAGCCATAAAAAGCATGGAAATATCTCTATAAAATTATGATGATGCTTTATTGTTTATTGTAAATAATCATTTGTGATTTTTAACAGATAAAACTCATGAAGATTTGATTAAGAATTACCAAATATCTACGTATTTTTGCTATAAAACTGGATCTTTTTTAGTATTTGCGAGAGCGATCGCGATCGCTCAACCCAACTATTATATCTACTTGGTCAATTCTGAATAAATCTGAGTTTTATCGAGAAGAATAAGGGCTGATTTATCAAGCTAATGAGAAAATCGAGGGAGCATCCCAATGCAAGCAAGAACATGTTTGTCATTGCGTTGGCGTCAGCCTTCCCGTAGGGTACGAAGCGACAGCCTGCGAAATCTAAACTTTCAACTTACAACAAGCCTCGTTTACCATTGGGGCGGACGGTCATCCAATTTGTTTTTGCTAGTGCTAGTTGCTCATCAGAAATTTTGGCACTAGTGAGATTAGCACCACACAGATTAGCTCCTCGGAGGTTAGCATTGCTGAGATAAGCATTGCTGAGGTCTGCGCCTCGCAGGTCTGCCCCTTCTAAATCAGCATGGTTAAAGTATGCTTTGCTCAAATTAGCATCCTTGAGATTTGCTCGAGTCAGACTGGCTCTGCCAAAGTCACTATTTTGGAGATTAGCTCCCTGGAGATTGGTTTTTTGCAATTGAGCGGAATGGAAATTTGTTTGGGATAAGTCAGCACCTTGCAGGTTCAGCAAACTTAAATTGTGTAGGGCAAAATCCCGTCTTCCCTTCAGATAGGCTGTTAATAAACCTTGGCTATCTAACTTCCGCCCAACTTTAGAATTTTGAACTTGCGAACCATTGCTGTTGCTGTTAGCTAAAGTCGTTGATTTGGCCATCCCAGAACCGTGCTGTAATCCAGCCGCTTCCGCTGCCTTGGCTCGTCTAGCGCGAATTGCTGCCGCTACCTGTGCCACTCCTATACTGGTAACAGCAGCAGAAGGGTTGCTAGATAATACAGCAGAATTTTCCCGGTGGTTATGTGTTCGCTCTTTAGATCCACTATCAGATTTAATCAGTAAACCCTTTGCTAAACTATCTAAATATGGTTCTATTTCTAATGCTCTGAGAACTTCTGCCGCTGACTGATAGCGATTACGTACAGACACGTCTAACATTTTTCGCAATACCTTGCTCAAGTGGTCACTCACTTGCACAAGCTGCTCCCACATGATCTCGCCAGTGTTGGGATTGTAATCTAAATCTTTAGGAGTTTTGGTAGTCAATAAATAAATGCATGTCACCCCCAGTGCATAAATATCACTGGCGTAGACTGGACGCATAGCCATTTGCTCTGGAGGGGCAAAACCAGGAGTACCAATGGCATATGCAGTTAATGCTGTCTGCCCCGATTGACTTGCCGCAGCTTGGCTCACTTGGTCTTTGACGGCACCAAAGTCAATGAGTACCATTCTCGCATCTTGAGTGCGGCGAATTAAGTTGGCTGGCTTGATATCACGGTGAATCACCTTTTGCTCGTGGATATATTGCAGCAGTGGCAGAACCTCGCTCAAAAATTGCTTGACTCCAGTTTCGCTCAAGATGCCGTTAAGTTTAACCTCCTCCTGCAAGGTATCACCACTGATGTATTCTTGAACTAAGTAGAATTGTTCATGATCTTCAAAATAGTCTAACAATCTTGGTACTTGGGGATGATTGCCAATCTTACCTAGAGTTTTGGCTTCTCGCTCAAAGAGTTCTCTGGCCATCTGTAAAACGTGTGGGGCGCTTCCTGATGGGCGTAATTGCTTGATTACGCAACTCGGTTCTCCTGGTAAGCCTTGATCATAGGCTAAGAAGGTTGCTCCAAAGCCACCCTGACCTAATGGTTTGATCACCTGATAGCGATCGCGCAACAGTAGTTGCGAGCCACAAGACTGACACCTTTGGCTATATACCAAATTTTCTGGATTGGGACAGATAGGATTTAAGCAGTAGCTCATGCACTCTCAACTCGCTGCACGAATAATCATGGGGAATGTTATACTCTGTTTCTGTTATACTCTCTTTCAATTATTTAGATATTAATCAACTCTTGCCAGTATTGCCAGGTAATTTTTGCTGGAAATCCTTTGAAGAGTTTCTAAAGTTTAACTGAGATTACGTAAGTTACTCGCAAACAAAAGGGAATTTATTATACTTATAACGCTAAATAGTATTTAGGTTACTTTATACCAAACCATAATTCCTAATGACGTTCTCTTAAAGCTTGCTACGTGCAGCGTGCTGCTCTCCCGACTCGCTAACGTAATTCGGAATTGAGAAAGTCAGCTTTAATCTGGGTTTCCCGATGATTAGACCTCTTGCATAAATGCTTAAATCGTCATATTGAGTGCAGCGAAACATCTGTGAGATTCTTCTCTCCACTGCGTTCCGTACCCTGCGGGAACGCTGCGCGAACAGAATGACATTCCTGATTTTTTGACTTTTGTAAGAGGTCTATTGTATCTGTAGTCTTATTTTCGAGAATTGGTATTTAAAAGTCTTGGAAGGCAGTGCCCAATGCCAGTTGCTCTACTTCGGGAGACCCCAAGTAGAGCAACTGGCTCCCCTACAGAAAATCGCTGTAGAATTTTGGATGCCCAAATTTGGAGGCAATTTAGAATCATCTCCATTACTCGTTAACAGACTAAGTAGGTGGGCATAAATATTTGTCGTTGAGATAAGGCAGAAGGCAGAAGGCAGAAATGAAGAGGGTTTTAACCTCGTTTATCTTTCTTTACATAGTTTGATTTTATTCTGCCGACCTACTTATTAGCTGGCTTTCATGTTCACACTAATCAGCTGTTCGATAAGTGCAAAAACATCACTGCGGCTAAGTTTCTCTTTACCATTAGCAAGAGCGTCAAGAGTACCATTAGCCAAGGTTAAGGGAATTTGGCAAAAATCTAAGGCTGGGCCAGTAGGAAGGTCTTTGCTGTAAGCTTCTGCCAGGGCTAGATTGCGCCGCGCATACTCTTGCATATTTGCTGCACTCCAACCCTCTGGGAAAAAGTCTACCCCACGCCCTAAATCTTCAGTATGGTTACGCAGGATATTAACTGCTTGTAAACCCCGACCAAACCCAATTGCCTGGGTACGGTTAGTTTGGGTTCCATCGTACCAAGTCCATAAGTCCGATAGTAACAATCCCACCGCACCTGCAACCCCAAAGGTATAACGATCCAAATCAGATTCTGTGTAAATTTTCCAGTTTCTTTCTGCCCAGTAAGCCATCCGGTCTGCCATTGCAGCAGTGGCATCCCAAATTCGAGGTGCAATGGTCTCTGGTGCTAGCAGCGACCATTCTCTAATCCTCACAGTGACTTCTTCTAAGGTATTCTCATACCCACTAAATCCTGCAAAGAAAGCATCTACAGCGAAGCCATCAACTCCTGCCTGTAATGTCAGGCTAATCGTTTTTAACAGCTTTGCTTTAGTAGCGTTATCTAGTTCGGGATGATCTTCAATTTCATCAATGGCACGCATACACAAATATGCTGATGCTACTGCTTCTTGTAATCCTGGCGGTAAAAGACTAATTGGGATATAAAAAGTTCGGCTAGTTTCTTTGAGGATTTGCAATGCATCTCTACGTAAATTCATGTTTTCACTCCCCACTTGATTTTTGCACCACATGAAGTTTGCAGTTTTTTGATGATACTGGATATAGTTTTGACTAAACCTTAAAAACTATAGACCATAAGATACGCTAGTATTTCATCTAAAAATTAATAGTTTTTGGTGTTGCAATTAACAAAACTCTCAAATTTATCAAAGTCTAATCTAGTATATAGGGTTTTGGTTGCAAAAATGCGTCAGGTGTCGTTTGATATAGCTTTCATAAACTTTTAGTTTAGATATAAAGAATTATGGTAATCTTTGGTTGATTACCGCGAAATTTTTCTCTGAGCAAACATCCATTTTCGGGATTTGAAAGTGTTTTAAGTCTGCGTTAATCTGACTAACAAAGTGTAATTATTGTATATATAAAGACAATTGCGGAAAAGCTGGTAACGGATAACAGTAACTGTACGCACCTTTAGATGCGAACGGCGACTTGCCGAAGAGTTAGGGTAAGTTAAATTGGACATAGAGGGTGCAATACCTGTCTTGAAAGTTCAGTTTGCCTTTGGCGTTGCCCCATGCATCGGCGGGAACCGCCGCGCCGCTCCACGCCAGAAGATTCCGAGGCAAGGCGACAGGAACGCACTGGCTCGATTTTTCGGTGGGTTGGGCTACGCCTACGCTTGATCGGTTACAGTGGAAGCCTCCTTGCTGTTTAAGGTGACATAAAGTGACCATAATCTAGAACAAGAAGTTCCCATCTATTTACGAGATTGACAATAAAAAAGAAGGGTAAAGAGCAAAGGGAAAGGGATGAATTAGGTCGCTCACAATACCTGCATAGCTTTTTAGCTTCCCCATAACACAAGGATTATTTTGCCTACTGTACAGCAATAGCTTTTTACCTTTCCCCCTTTCCCCTTAGACATTCCCCTTCTTGATAAAAAAGTGGGCTGTTTGCCGACTCAACAAAACATTTCTGTTAAGAGTTCCCTATTAAGAGTTCCCGCCCCGTTGGCGCAGCCTCTCGTAGAGAAGGGGATAGCTAAAAGGGCGGTTAGAAACCGCGTCTACACAGGCGAAACCCACCTCCGTGGGTTAAAAACCTTTGATTTTCTCTTAGTCCACGGAGGTGGACTACCCTTCGGGAACGCCAAGGGCGAACGTTTGTATAGCCGCGATTTCTAATCGCCAGGGCTAGGTGCAAGATGTGAGTTAGCCCACGCAGGAAGAACTTCTTGTTTGTGTAGCCGCGAATGACCTTCGCCCTGGCTTTAAGTTGACACCAATAGCAATGCTGTGCCCCTGCTACGTGGTCTATTTATCTGAAAATAGCTGTAAGAGCTTCTAAATAATTTAATATTTGGTATTTCCTTAGTGTGGTTACGACAGCTTGCGCGTTTATAACCACAGCACTTAATGTGGTTACCACAGCTTGTGCGTTCATAACCACAGCACTTAGTGTGGTTACGACAGCTTGTGCGTTTATAACCACAGCACTTAATGTGGTTACGACAGCTTGTGCGTTTATAACCACAGCACTTAATGTGGTAGCAACAACTTCTGCATTACAAAAACTACTCTTGCTAAAAAATATCTGCTAATCTTTCATCCAACTTCTAGCGAAAGAAAGATTTTGAGGCTGAGTATCTCTGTAATCATGAATGCGGACAAGTTTTAACCTGCTGAATAACTGATATGCCGCAATATTTCGGAAAACTACCCACTACTAACCAACCTTGGACAACTGTTAGCAATGTAAAAGCTGTAACCTGGGACAATAATATTATTAATTTTGACTGTGGCGACTCACGTCTTACCATCAGTATACTTGCTCCCAATTTAATCCGCGTGCGTTTCGCACTGACTGGGGAATTTATGCCCCGCCGTTCTTGGGCAGTGACGCTGGATGATGCAGAATGGGCGACAACACCTTTTGGAGTCCGGGAAACTGAAGCAACGGTAGAAATTGAAACAGCACAGATTCGTGTGTGTGTTGAACGGGAAAAGTGTCGCATCGCCTGTTTTGACAAAGCTAATCGTCCCTTTGCCGAAGATGCAGGGATGGGGATGGGTTGGCGGATGGGTGCAGTTGCAGGGTGGAAACAAATTGCAACCGATGAACATTTCTATGGCTTTGGTGAACGCACAGGCTTTTTGGATAAACTCAGCGAGGTAAAAACCAACTGGACAACGGATGCTTTAGATTATGATGCACTTACTGATGAAATGTACCAGGCAATTCCATTTTTTATGGCTTTGCGCCCGCAGGTAAGCTATGGCATCTTTTTGAATACCACTTTTTGGAGTCAGTTGGATATCGGTGCTGAACAACCAGGTATTTGGAAGATGGAAACTCGTGGCGGTGAATTGGATTATTACATTATCTACGGCCCCGAACCTGCCCAAATTCTGGACACATACACTCAGCTAACTGGGAGAATGCCATTACCACCGAAATGGGCGCTAGGTTATCATCAATGTCGCTGGAGTTACGAATCAGAAACCGTTGTGCGGGAACTAGCAAAGGAATTTCGCCAGCGCCGCATTCCCTGCGATGTCATTCACCTCGATATTGACTATATGCGGGGCTATCGGGTGTTTACCTGGAGTCCCCAGCGTTTCCCGAACGCGGCAAAACTCATCAGTGATTTAGCAAAGGATGGTTTCAAAACAGTCACAATCATTGATCCTGGTGTGAAGTATGAACCAGAAGCTAATTATGATGTTTTTGACCAAGGAATAGAAAACGACTATTTTGTGCGTAAAGCTGATGGCGAGTTGTTCCACGGCTACGTTTGGCCTGAGAAAGCTGTTTTTCCTGACTTTTTACGTGCTGATGTGTGTAACTGGTGGGCTGATTTACACAAAAGCTTAACTGATATCGGTGTGGCAGGAATTTGGAATGATATGAATGAACCTGCAATAAACGATCGCCCTTTCGGGGATGATGGTGAAAAGATTTGGTTTCCCCTAGATGCACCGCAGGGGGGAGAGGGAGAGAATTCAAAATTAAGAATTGATGTGACTCATACCGAAGTGCATAACTTGTATGGGTTGATGATGGCTAAAGCTTGTTATGAAGGGTTGCAACGGCATCGAAGCTCAGAGCGATCGTTTGTGTTGACGCGATCGGGTTATGCTGGTGTACAACGCTGGTCTTCTGTGTGGATGGGAGACAACCAATCGTTGTGGGAGCATTTAGAAATGTCTCTGCCGATGCTTTGCAACATGGGACTTTCGGGTGTGGGGTTTGTGGGTTGCGATATTGGCGGGTTTGCTGGTAACGCCACAGCTGAATTATTCGCTCGGTGGATGCAGGTAGGAATGCTTTACCCACTGATGCGCGGCCACTCGGCAATGTCTACTGCTCGTCATGAACCTTGGGTATTTGGCGATCGCGTGGAAAATATCTGTCGAGAATATATTAATCTACGTTATCAACTACTTCCCTACATTTATAGTCTTTTCTGGGAAGCGGCAACAACGGGCGCACCGATTCTAAGACCATTATTCTACCATTTCCCCAACGATCCGAAAACCTATAGTCTCTACGATCAAGTATTGCTAGGTGCGTCGCTGATGGCTGCACCAATTTACCGCCCTGGAGTTGAGCATCGATCTGTCTACTTACCCCTTGGCACTTGGTATGATTGGTGGAGTGGCGATCGCTACGAAGGCCCGATTCACATTCTGGCTCATGCACCACTGGAAAAAATGCCACTGTATGTCCGTAGCGGTGCGATCGTTCCCATGCAACCTGTCAGGCAATACGTTGATCAATCCCCGCTCGACGAGATCCGATTAAGGATTTGGCCTGGTAATAACGAATATCAGCTATTTGAAGATGATGGACAGACAAACGAGTATCAAGATCAAAAGTTTTCGCTAGCAACTATCAGCGTATTTACTGAGGCTAATCAAACAGTAGTGGAAATTAGAGCGAGAATGGGAGAATGGACACCTCCACGGCGTGAAGTGATTGTAGAACTTGTTGGTGTTGGAGAGCAACGTTTCCAAGATGATGGTAAGCAACATACTCTGCATTTTTGAAATCCTGGCAATGGTGGTTCAAAAAACCACCATTATTTCCGACTCTAAAATGTGCAAGAGAAAATATGCATCGAGGTAGATGAAAAACAAGTCAAGGGGTAACATACAATACAAGGGATCAATATAGTTAAACCGTAAGAAATAGGTAAATTTACCACACTAGATAGATGCGGTTAGAGAGACTCAATGTTAGATATTAACCGCTTGCGACTGCAAGATAGATTTAAAATCCCGACAAATTCACTTGTGGCAAAAGTCGCAAGTGCGATCGCTGTTTTTGGTGGCAGCTTGATACTAGTTGGCTGGTGCCTTGACATTGAAGTTCTTAAACGCGGCTTTCCTGGTAGTCCTGCCACAATGAAAGTCAACACAGCGCTGTGTTTTGTACTGTGTGGTATGTCGCTCTGGCTGTTTTCAACAGGAGGGGGAAACAATTCAAAATTCAAAATTCAAAATGACGCTCTCTACCAGACGCTGCGCGTAGCTTGCTTAAGAGTAAGGGTACGCGGACTCGCTAACGCTGCGCTAACAAAATTATTCTCCCACTTCCCTACTCTTCTAATTTCTAGGGTCTGTGCAATAGCGGTTACGATAATTGCGGCGCTCACACTCTGTCAATATCTGTTTGGCTACAATTTCGCCATTGACGAGCTGCTGTTCCGTGATTCGCCAACTAGTATAGCGACATCGCATCCGGGGCGAATGGGGGTGAATACAGCACTGAACTTTATGCTGGTCAGCGTCGCCCTCCAGATTTTGATTCATCCAAAAACCCACCGCAGTTATTGGTATGCCCAAATTATCGCTCTGATCGCGACTTTAATTTCCTTTCAAGCCCTCATGGACTATGCCTACAAAGTGAAAGTTCTCTATGGACTTGCCCCTTATACAACATCAATGGCGTTACACACAGCGGTGTTGTTCCTCTTACTCAGTATGGGGATTCTGTGGGCGCGGGCAGAACAGGGGTTAATGAGGGTAGTTACAAGTGATACTTACGGCGGCTTACTTGCACGTCGTTTATTAATTGCCGCGATCGCAGTACCTTTTATAGTTGGGTGGGTAATTGTTGAAGGTCAACGGGCAAGACAATACGAGCCGGCGTTTGCAATATCAGTGTTTGCGATCGTTCTAATTGTAATTTTTACTGTTTTGATTTGGCAAAGTGCGGCGGTTATTGAATGCCTCAGCCATCAACGCGACCGCGCCCAAGAAGCACTGAGAACCTACGAAGCTAAACTGGGGAGTTTTGTAGATGCTAACGTTATCGGCATTCTGTTTGGCGACGTGTATGGCGGTATCCAGCAGGCAAACGACGAATTTCTCAGGATGATTGGTTACACGCGGGAGGATTTGTTAGCAGGTAGATTAAGTTGGCGCAATATCACACCACCAGAGTATTTATACTTGGATGAACGAAGTCTTGCCGAAGCACAAGGTAACGCCAACGCTGCTTGTACACCCTACGAGAAAGAATATATTCGCAAAGATGGTAGCCGCATCCCGGTTTTAGTTGGTTACGTGCTGCTAGGAGAAAACCGGGAAGAGTCAGTGGCGTTTATCCTCGACTTGAGCGAACGCAAGCAAGCAGAAGCAGAGCAACAAAAATTAGTATCGCTGGTAGAAAATAGCTCTGACTTTATCGGCATCGCCACCCTTGAGGGTCAATTACTCTATATAAATGATGCAGGTCAAAAGCTGGTAGGGCTGGCCAGCCTTGATGAAGTGAGGCAAAAAGCAGTATTAGATTACGTCATGCCCAAAGACAAAGCCTATTTTCAAGAACATATACTGCCGACTGTGCGATCGCAAGGGCGCTGGCAGGGAGAATTCTGCTTTTGTCACCTCCAAACAGGTCAACCAATACCAGTTGATTACAACATCTTCACTGTTACAGATCACAACACAGGTCAGCCAATTGCTTTAGCAACTGTGACTCGCAACATCAGTGAGCAAAAGCAGAGCAAGGAACAAATACTACAATTAAACAAGGATCTACAGCGCCGCATTACTGAGTTACAAACTTTGTTGGAGGTAATTCCCATTGGAATTGGCATTGCCGAAGATCGAGAATGCCAAAATATCAAGGTGAACCCTGCTTTTGCCAAGCAGTTGGGGATATTGTTAGATACAAATGCCTCCCTCAACCCTTCTTTGGACGAAAGCCCAACAAGTTTTAAAATCTACCGCGAGGGAAGGGAACTCTCAGCAGAGGAACTCCCAATGCAATACTCTGCCACTCATGGTGTCGAAGTTCTGGATTTTGAACTCGATGTCCTCCATGAAAATGGAAAAATTGTCAAGCTGTTGGAGTATGTTGCACCCCTGTTTGACGAAGAGGGTAAAACCAGGGGAAGCGTTGGTGCATTTTTAGATATTACGGAGCGCAAACAGGCAGAGGAAGTACTCCTAAATCAGCAAAAATGGCTGGAGGATGTGTTAAATCTAATGCCAAGACCGCTGCTGTTTATCGAACCAGGAACAGCGCGGGTAACTTTTGCCAATCGCTCTGCTAACGAATTAGCTGGGGGCGAATTTCCTCAAGGTGTGCCAGCCGCAGAGTATCACACAGCTTACCACTATACTGATGCGGCTGGCGATCGCATTCCCAATGAGCAAATGCCAGGAGTGCGGGTTGCCCTTGGCGAACGCCTGAATGGATTGGAGGTGGACTGGCACACTCCCGCTGGTGTGCGTTCTCTACTGATATTTGCTGATACCTTGCCAGCAATGCACGGTCATCCGGCTACCTGTATCTTGGTGTTCCAAGAAATCAGCAACCTTAAACAGGCACAAAAAGCCCTCTCGTTAGGTTACAAAAGGCTAAAGCTACTATTCGACACAGCTAACCATTTACTATCGAGTCAGCAACCAGTAGTACTAATCGATAGCGTCTACCAAAAACTCTCAGACCAAATTGGTTTAGATGTTTACTTTAACTATTTGGTTGAGGATAACTCTCAGGTAATGCGGTTGGGGTCTTACAGTGGCATTTCCCAAGAACTGGCAAAGGAAATTGAATGTTTGGCATTTGGTGAAGCGGTTTGTGGTGTTGTAGCGCAGGAACGCCATCCCATAGCTGTAGAGAATGTGCAGCAATCAACTGACCCGCAAACAGAATTCATTCGCTCTTTAGGCATTACTGCTTATTATAGTTATCCATTGATTGCCCAAGGACGGCTGTTAGGTACTCTTTCTTTTGGCAGCCGCACTCGGTTAAGCTTCACGCACAATCAAAAGGGGATGATGCAAGCAGTATGCGACCAAATAGCGATCGCAATGGAACGGGCTAGTTTAATTGCTTCTTTGCGACAACAAACTGAGCAGTTGCAAGAAGCCAACCGGATGAAGGATGAGTTTCTGGGGATATTGTCTCACGAATTGCGAACGCCCCTGAATGCCATCCTGGGTTGGGCACAATTACTGCAAAGAAGCAAGCTCAGTGAAACCCTAATCGCTAGGGCTGTGGAGACAATTGAGCGCAATGCGAAAGCGCAAGCCCAGCTAATTGAAGACCTGCTAGATATATCGCGGATGATTAGAGGTAAGTTACGCCTCAATGTCTGTACTTGTCATTTGGTTCCGATGATTGAGTCAGCCATCGAGACTGTTAGTCTAGCCGCCCAGTCTAAGGAAATCGATTTGAGATTTTCCCTGATTCCCGCAAAAGAAACACGAAATTCAGATTTGGGATTAGGAATCAATCGCGAAAATCTAGAATCTCCAGAAGCACAATCCCAAACCAATCAACACTCAGACGACAGCAAGCTGGGCGAAAATTCTCAATTCTTAGTTTCCGGTGATTTCGAGCGCTTGCAGCAAATCATCTGGAATCTACTATCGAATGGCATCAAATTCACACCCGCAGGAGGACGGGTAGAGGTGCAATTGTCAATAGTCAGTGGTCAAGAAAAACAACAGACAACGGATAAATATGCCCAAATTCAGGTGATTGATACAGGCATTGGTATCAGTCCTGACTTTCTTCCTTACGTCTTCGATCGCTTTCGTCAAGCTGATAGTTCTAGCACTAGAGCCTATGGTGGATTAGGACTAGGATTAGCGATCGTCAGTCATTTAGTAGAATTACATGGTGGTACTGTCCACGCAAATAGTCCAGGTAAAGAACAAGGAGCGACGTTTACAGTCAAAATACCACTTCTGAAGAGTCCGCCCTTTTGCGCC
>NZ_JABXKM010000124.1 GCF_017115025.1 Nostoc sp. NOS(2021)
TTGAATCTTACTCCCCAACGCTACAAGGGTTGGGGCTGTTCTTGTTAGGTCTGTATTGCACTCAAGCGAGAAGCGCTATAGGTATAAATGGAACTAGTGAATGAATCTTTAATAATCATTCACGACTTTGAGCTTGGTCAATGAGCCTCGGAACTTCGTCAATGAACCTTAGAACTTCGCCGATGAACCTCAGAACTTCGTCAATGAACCTCAGAACTTCGCCGATGAACCTCAGAACTTCGTCAATGAACCTCGGAGCTTTGTCAATGAACCTCAGAACTTCGCCGATGAACCTCGGAGCTTTGTCAATGAGTCTTTTAACTCCATTAACGAGGCTCAGAACTCCACTCTCGCACTGGGTACATCTAAAGGTTGAGTTTGCGTGATGGAACTCATGAGATTCTCCTGATAGTTGAGTTATGACCAAATAATTCGTAATGACGCTGGCGGACTCGCTCCGCTGCGCTAACGTAATTAGGATACAAGCGAATGTATTTATTCATCAAACAAAAATAAAAACATTCCTTGTTTCAGAACAAACGACTTGCCCACCAAACGCGCAAGGAACAGTCGTAATTCATAATTATGAATTATGAATTACGAATTACGCGTTAGCTACTGGCTCATTAGCGGCCGACCAAAATGGATAGTCTGTATATCCTTTTTCACCGCCACCATAAAAGCTTGCTTGATTTGGCGGATTCAGTGGTGCATTCAAAGCCAAGCGTCGGGGTAAATCGGGATTTGATATAAATAATGTGCCAAAGGCAACTAAATCTGCTGCTTTGTTTGCCAGTACCGCATCACCTTTTTCACGAGTATAACCACCATTGACGATCAGTGTACCTGTAAAGCGATCGCGTATATGACTAGTGGGTACAATTATCCCGCCATGTCTGATGTCTGCCTCTGTTGCCTCATAAATATGCAGATATGCCAAATTAAACTGGTTTAAGGCTTGAGCCGCATAACCGAATGTCTCTAGGGGATTGGAGTCATGCATATCGTTATAAGCCCCACTGGGAGAAAGACGTACTCCGACTCGGTTAGAATCCCATACACTAGTTACCGCCTCTGTCACCTCCAACAGGAATCGGGCACGATTTTCAATCTCACCCCCATATTTATCTGTACGTTGATTGGTGCGATCGCGTAGAAACTGATCTATTAAATAACCATTAGCTGCGTGAATTTCCACCCCATCAAACCCAGCTAAGAGGGCATTTGCCGCTCCTTGACGATACTGTTCCACTATCTGCGGTATTTCCGAAGTTTCTAAAGCACGGGGAGTTACAAAGGGTTTTGGCCCCTCATAAGTTGAAGCTTCACCTTTAGGAGCAATGGCAGAAGGTGCCACAGGTAAAGCTCCATTCGGTTGTAAGTCGGGGTGAGAAATCCTGCCTACGTGCCATAGTTGCAGAAAAATTCTCCCTCCCTGCTGATGTACAGCATCGGTTACTAACTTCCATCCCTCCACCTGTTCTGGTGAATGAATTCCCGGTGTAGCGGGATAACCCTGTCCTTCAGGAGTTACCTGTGTTGCTTCAGAAATAATCAGTCCGGCGGAAGCACGTTGGGTGTAGTAGGTAGCATTAAGTTGATATGGTACGTTTCCCTGACCTGCCCTGTTTCGGGTTAAAGGTGCCATCACTATCCGGTTAGGTAGTTCCAGATTTCCTAATTGGTAAGGAGAGAATAAGTTGATATCAGTAGTCATTGGTTATATCTCCAAATTATTTTAGTCATTGGGCATTAGGCAATTCAATTTTAGATTTTGGATTGACGATAGCGCAGCGCAAAGCCTTCTCTTCTCCCTTGGCGCTAGCCTCTCCCAATGTGAGAAGGGGAGACGCACTCGCGTCCCTTGAGGCAACGCATAAAGGCATATCTTCTCTACCAGACGCACTCGCGTTTGCTGAGAGCGAGTCCGCGTACTCCTGCCCAGAAGCAAGCTACGCCTTGGTCTCGTAGAGAGCGTCTTTTGGATTAAATTTCAATTCTTTAATCCAAAATCTAAAATCTAAAATTCTTACTCCCCTGCTTCCCCTACAAAGCTCATTAATTAAACAATCGACCGAATAACGCCACCATCTACTCGCAAAGCTGCACCATTAGTTGCTGATGCTACGGGGCTAGAAAGATAAACTACGATCGCTGCTACTTCTTCATTAGTTGCAAAGCGTTTAATTAGGGAAGTTGGACGCACATTCTGAAAAAACTCAGCCTCAACCTCAGCTGGACTAATACCGCGTTCTTGCGCCAGCTTGGTGATAAACTCTTCAACTCCTTCTGAGCGGGTTGGCCCTGGTAGGACGGAGTTTACCGTGACTCCAGTCCCGACAGTGATTTCTGCTAGACCTCGTGCAATGGCTAGCTGCGCTGTCTTAGTTGTGCCGTAGTGAATCATTTCTACTGGGATCTGAATGGCAGATTCGCTGGAGATAAAAATTATCCGTCCCCAGTTTTGCTCTAGCTGCTTTTGCAGATATTGCCGACTCAAACGGATTCCGCTGAAGACGTTAACCTCAAATATCTTTAACCAGTCTTCATCAGTAATATCAAAGAAGGTTTTTGGCTCATAAATACCTACATTGTTAATGAGAATATCAACGTGAGGAACTTTTTGAAAGAGTTGCTCTATCCCTGATGCAGTGCCTGCGTCAGCAACAGCACCAGAAACTTTCGCGTCGGGTGTACAATGCTTAATTTTAGCGATCGCTTGAGCTACTCGTTCTTCAGACCGACCATTGACAATCACTGATGCACCCTCTTGAGCTAACCCAAGGGCGATCGCAAAACCAATACCTGCGGTTGAGCCACTCACCAGCGCGGATTTACCATGCAATTTCAAGTCCATTTCGCTCTTTCCCCGTTAGTTGAAACAAAATTCAGGAGTTAGGAGTTGGGAGTTGGGAGTTAGGAGTTAGGAGTTAGGAGTCATATGTATTCTGACTCCTGGCTCCCTTAACTAGAGAAGACTGCTCACAATAGTACCTAGATTAAAGATGCTGTGCTAAGGTCTTATTCAAAGTGGTTTTTGGGACTGCCCCTACGACAGTATCGACCTGCCGACCTCCCTTAAAAACCATCAGTGTCGGAATGCTACGAATTCCATAGTGGCTAGCGACAGTAGGATTTTGATCTGTGTTCAGCTTCACGAATTTCACCTGTCCTTCGTATTCAGCAGCAACTTCATCGACGACTGGGCCCACCATCCGGCAAGGGCCGCACCACGGTGCCCAAAAGTCTACTAAGACCGGAATTTCACTTTCTAAGACTTCTTGCTTGAATGTGGCTTCTGTGACATTTGCAATGGATGACATAAAATTGCCTTCCTAATTAATTCTATAATTCGATAATATCGAATAATAAAAATATATGCCACCTGATGAGATAATGCAACTATGAGATTTCTTTATCATCCAGATCGAAAAAATATTTCTTTACCGGGAGTACTGTATGCGTTGGGCGATCCAGTGCGGCTAGAGATTGTGCGGCTGCTGGCGACTGAGGGGGAACAATGCTGTGCGAGGTTTGATTTTGCGATCGCTAAGTCTACCATGTCCAATCACTTCAAGATTTTGCGGGGGTCGGGGATAGTCTTGACACGCAAAGAAGGGACACATCACATTAACATACTGCGGCGTGAAGATTTGGAGGTGCTATTTCCAGGGTTGCTGGATGCAGTATTGAAAGCCGCTCAACCATTGCCTGTTGCCCCTGCGAGTAAACAAACAGCCTCAATGATTTAGGGGCATTGGGCATGACCTGTTTAAAAATCTTCTGGTTTTTCTTTTTGTGTTTCTAAATCAGCAAAGATATCATGTTGTTCTTGAAAAACCCTTGAAGTATAAGATAAACCTAAATCTATAGAGAGTAAATCAATGCCATCGATAATTTTGGGTATCTGCACTTGATCAACTTGGAGACCAAGAAAGCATTTCTCCCTGTAATCTGGTCTTTCCTGAAAGCGTGCGATCGCTCTTTTCAAAGGGCGCATAACCTCATAGGCTTTTTCAGCCTTCTCAATTGATGCTTGAGGGATTGGCGATCGCAGCCGGAGAATTGCTAGATCAATTAAATCTCTTGCCTCAACGCTGTTATCCATGTAACGATCAGAATTTGACAGCAGCTTAGAGGTAAAACAGTCATTGAAGCTTAAACAGGGAACAAGTGACCACTTTAGATATCTTGGTGGATCTAGTTGAAAACGAGTTTCGGCAATAATTTCCGTTTTAATCGGCACATCACCTACAAAAACTATCATCCGAATTCCATATTGGTCAGTTGTGCTACGTCCAACTTGAATTTTACTTAAATCCCGAAATAATGCTTCATGCCCACCATCAAATACCACTGTACGCAGGTATTTGTAACCTTCTGTACCAACAGAAGCGATAAAATCAACGTCCTTACTCCATCGATATTCTTCAAACTCAAATGCCAGAAGGGTTCCGCCACCGAAGTAAGCAGAACCCTTCCTAAGTATATCGGAATCTAAGGATTCAAGAACTGTGAGAATTTGATTATGGTGTTCTAACCTGAAGGTCATAAAGAAACTTGCAACCAGGATTTATAGCGTTTGGCAAGTTCCTGAAGAAAATTAAGTTCTTCACCCTCAAGATTATTGAATAAATTGTGATATTGCCAACCACGTTCATAGCGACTCAGCATTTGTTCTGAAGTAAAGCGATATACGTCGGCGGTCTGCCAACAAATTGACTCTAAAAAAGGCAGCTTTTTGGGAACAGTAACAGGATTAATTGTTGGTGTTGCGGTTGTCATAACTCTTTTAATCAACCACTTTAGGCTTACTTTAATTTTAGATTAGCACTAGCGACTTTGAAATTCAATTTTATTATAACTATAAATTACCTGGGTTGGGATAAACTCTTCCTTTCCAAGCGCCGCCGCGCCCTTGCCAGTGACGTAGTGCTGAGTCTAGAGTCATCAGGGTATAGAGAAAAGCGATCGCAGGTAAACTAAATGCTAACCAGGGAGAACATTTATAAAAGCGGATCGTCGGGTAGTAAGCGAAAGCCATTAGCAGCCATCCTAATAAACCTGTAAGTGCGATCGCCCAATTACTCCAAACTAAACCCACAATCACACCCATCGGCGGAACTAGATAAATTAGAGGCATTGCCACCAAAGTCCCCAATAGTAGTAATGGAGAATAATTCAGTTCGGTATAGGCACTACGGGCAACCATATCCCAAATTGTCGCCAGGGAATCATAGGGACGCAGACTGCAAGTTAAAGTACTCAATCCTAGCCAGATACGCCCTTGACTGGGCATTGGGCTTGTCCCCTTATCCCCCACCACTCCCCCACTCTTCTTAACAGCCTGAGCTAGGGCGCAATCGTCAATTAAAGCTTGGCGAATGACTTGAATACCCCCGATTCGCTCTAAAGCTTCACGGGCGATCAAAATAGATCCGCCTGCGGCCGCGGCTGTGGGATTGTTGGGATTATTCACCCAACGAAAGGGATAGAGTTTTTGGAAGAAAAAGACGAAAGCTGGAATCAAAAGTTTTTCCCAAAAGCTTTCACATCTAAGTCGCACCATTACAGAAACCAGGTCTAAATTTTCCTGCACAGCTTTCGCAACGAGTCGGCGGAGATTACCAGGATCATGCTCGATATCTGCGTCGGTCAGCAAAAAATAGTCAGGTGCAAATAAACTCGCGCTCTTTATACCTTGCTCAACTGCCCAAAGTTTACCAGACCAACCAGGAGGCAGTGATTCACCTGAGATAATATGCAATTGCTGGGGTCTACCTACAGCGTGTGCAACCCCTTCGGCAAAATTTGCTGTCCGGTCTGTGCTGCGATCGTCTACCAAAAACACGTTGAAAGAACCAGGATAATCTTGAAGTAGGAGCGATCGCAAGCTAGTTGATATCAAATCAGCTTCGTTACGGGCTGGAACCACCGCACAAACCACAGGTAGCGATTTTAGCTGAGTTTCTCCAATCTCTAATTGCTGGTCTACTCGCCAAAACTGCCCCCGAAAACACAGTAACCCCAACCAAATTGTTAAGGATAAGAGCATCAATCCTAATACAATTACACCCATGACCGTCGCTTTGCTCCAATTCAAAATTCAAAATTCAAAATAAAAGAATTTAATTTTTAATTCCTACGAAGGGGCTGACCTATTGCAAATTTTCAGTGACTCAGACACAATACTATCTCTACTGATTGAGGAAAAATTTTTTTCACTCATTGTATTACCGTGTTTATAAGTGGGTGTTGAGGTTGAATAGAGTTTAATGCAAACACAAGACAGGGTAAAAGTCAATCAAGTTGCAAGGGCGATCGCAGCCAGCCAAGAATATCTGCTTTCGATTCAAAATTCCGCAGGTTACTGGTGGGCAGAGTTAGAATCTAATGTCACCATCACTGCTGAAGTTGTCCTCCTGCATAAAATTTGGGGAACAGACCAAGGCAGACCTTTACACAAAGTTGAAGCATATCTGCGTCAAGAGCAACGGCAGCATGGCGGCTGGGAACTTTACTATGGTGATGGCGGAGAACTTAGTACCTCAGTTGAAGCCTACATGGCTCTAAGACTACTAGGTGTACCAGCAACCGATCCGGCGATGATTCGGGCGCAAGCTTTTATTCTCCAACGGGGTGGGATCAGCAAAACTCGGATTTTTACCAAGTTGCACTTAGCCTTGATTGGCTGCTACAACTGGCGCGGTATTCCCTCGCTACCAGCTTGGGTGATGCTGTTGCCAAAAGCTTTCCCGGTCAATATCTATGAGATGTCTAGCTGGGCACGTTCCAGTACAGTACCATTACTGGTTGTATGCGATCGCAAACCTGTTTTTATCACCAACTCAGCTATCAACCTAGATGAGCTATACGTTGAAGGTGTTGATCAAATCCGGTGGGAATTACCCCAAAGTGGCGATTGGACAGATTTATTCCTCACCCTCGATCAGGGGTTTAAGTTGGCAGAACGCCTTAATTTAGTACCCTTCCGTGAAGAAGGCATCAAAGCCGCCGAAAAGTGGATTTTAGAGCGCCAAGAAGCTACAGGCGACTGGGGCGGCATTATTCCGGCGATGTTGAATTCAATGCTAGCTTTGCGCTGTCTGGATTATCACCCAAACGATCCCATTGTGGAACGAGGTTTGCAAGCAATTGATAACTTTGCCATTGAAACAGAGAACAGCTACCGGGTACAGCCCTGTATTTCCCCCGTCTGGGATACCGCTTGGGCGATGCGTGCCTTAGTAGAATCTGGTTTTGCACCAGATCATCCGGCTGTGGTAAAGGCTGGAGAATGGTTATTGCAAAAACAAATTTTGGATTATGGAGATTGGGCTGTCAAAAATCGCCAGGGAAAACCAGGGGCTTGGGCTTTTGAGTTTGACAATCGCTTTTATCCAGATGTAGACGACTCGGCGGTGGTGGTGATGGCACTACATGTTGCGAAACTTCCTAATGAAAAAATCAAACAGGCGGCGATCGCTCGTGCCTTAAATTGGATTGCATCTATGCAATGTAAACCAGGCGGGTGGGCTGCTTTTGATTTGGATAATGATCAAGATTGGCTTAACTCCATCCCCTATGGAGACTTGAAAGCCATGATTGATCCAAACACCGCAGATGTTACGGCTAGAGTAGTAGAAATGCTTGGTGCTTGTGATTTGTCAATTGATAGTGATAATTTGGAGCGATCGCTTAATTATCTTCTGCGCGAACAAGAAACCGAAGGCTGTTGGTTTGGTCGTTGGGGTGTAAATTATATCTACGGTACCAGTGGCGTTTTGTCAGCCTTGGCGTTAATTCACCCTCAAAGGCATAAACTCAGTATAGAACGGGGAGCAGCTTGGTTAGTTGGATGTCAAAATCCAGATGGGGGTTGGGGTGAGACTTGCCGCAGCTACGACGACCCCAGTTTTAAAGGAAAAGGAAATAGTACTGCATCTCAAACTGCTTGGGCTTTAATTGGGCTAATAGCAGCAGGTGAAGCAACTGGTAAATTAGCTGTTGATGTGATTGAGCGGGGAATTGGCTACCTGATGGCAACTCAACAGATCGACGGTACTTGGTTTGAGGCGGACTTTACAGGTACTGGCTTCCCTTGCCATTTTTATCTCAAGTATCATATGTATCAACAATACTTTCCTTTAATGGCTCTAGGTCGCTATCAAACAGTGATTCAAAAAGGTTAATTATCGTGACTGTGGTAGGGGCACAAACAATGTTGTGCTCCTAAGTAAAGTTTTGCGTAAAAGCGTAGCGTTTTTAATGGAGGAGAAGGATAAATTTTCGCTTATAAACATTTTAAAATGTATTAGATTTTAAAATGTTTATATCTTAAAGATTGGGTAAAGAAGTTTACTTGGACTGGGAATAGTGATAAATATACAAATGTGTTGAATAAGCAAAATAAAGCACTCAAAAAACCCATTTAAATAAGCTATTTTGCTCGAATTTTGGAAATTATTACTGAATAAAATTCATAGGTAGCTTTTGAAAAACTAATGAAACAGTTGCGTAAGTTTTTCAGCGTGACTGCAAGTGAGCGTCTGCTTTTGATTTAGCAACTGACGCAAAGCAAAAAGCTGTTCTGCTTGGGGCAGGTTTTGAATTTGTGCAACTAAATTCGCACTCTTTTCATTTGGCACATTATTGAGACAGAGCGCCGGAATTTCATCAGTAATCCAGTATAGAGTAACGCTAGAACCGTCAGGCGATCATCTATATCCAAACTCTGAAATTTTGTTATACTCTGTTACACCTTGTTACACTTTGTTATAAAAAATTGATGAGCGTAGAAGTCATAAACACCTCGAAGTAATTAACTTCTTAATTAACTAAAAATTCATAAAGACGCCAGTCATCAAAATTCAGCATTGTATTGGGACTGACAAATAAAAAACATCCCAAATTTTTTTGTGGGATGGGTGTCCGCACCCGTCCTATATTCAGGGCGGGCAGGATACCCACCGCACAAGATGGATAATTTATTTCTTTCTTGGAAGTCCGATTAAGCGACTGGCAGACATAGCAAGCTTTAAGAGAAGGGTATAAATGAGTTAATAGATACCCTCAAGCAGGCTAAAAACTTCAAAAGTGCTAAATTCCAGCACCTGCTTTTGCTTCGGCACCCATTGGTGAAACATAATCACGGAAAAGAGTAATCTGTTGCTCAAAGGCTAATCCTTGAATTCTGCCGAACAACGCTTTAGATTCTGAAGAAAGTTGATAATCATCAGGTATAGGAATGATAGTGCCATTTTCCATACCTTGAGATAATCGATACCAAAACAGTAGCTTGGTGGTATCACCCAAAGAGCCATACTCACGAGAAATTAGGGTATCCACTTTATTAATCAAATCACGCTGAACTTGTAATTGTTGTTCGTGAGATAATTCTTTAACTTGATTAAATAAACCTTCAGCTATTTCTGGGGAGACAGTGCTGGCACCAGGGGCGGCTGGAGTAATTGAACCCCCCATTTCTTTATAGATAAACCAAAACAAGGCAAGTTGGTCATCCACATTTAATCTTTGCCAAGCTTGAACATATTCACGAATAGTTGGATCGTTAGTTTGCGTATATGTCATTATTCCCTCCAATTGCAATTCAGCAGTCTTATTAGCAATGTTATCAAATGTACATTTGGAGTTTTAACCTACTGAAGACAGATGTATTGGAATCAGAAAGAATAATAATTATAAACAGAACATAAATCTGGCGGTGTGTAGTCCTGCATTCAAAGCATTACAGTTGGTACCCAATATCAAAGGCCAAAATAATCCTTGGCAAGGGCAATGAGTTGGCAATTGGAATGCTAAAAATTGAGATATTCTTAAGAGGATGTTTTAAAAGTTTTTGGCGAATATAATTCGCTACTACACAAACAAAATCCACCTCCGTGGACTAATGCAAAATCAAGGGCTTTCTAACGCACGCAGGTGGGTTTTGCCTGTATAGCCAAGCCAGTGCGTTGGGCGGCTACGCCGACTTGTTCGCGCAGCGTCTCCCCTTCTCTACGAGACGCTACGCGAAGGGAGAAGCACCTGGGGCGCAACTTCTAGTCGCCCGGCTAGTAATAAATTAGACTTTACAAACATCCTCTAAGAGGTATTTCGCTGGATAGATGTTAGTTTTATTGTGACAGTGCTTTTATAAGCACTGCCAATTCAGCGACATCTAATTTGTGAATATACAGTAGGAATAGGGATTCTACTTTTATTTAGCTTATTCTCGCCGATCTTGATAATCTTCAGAAGACTTTGGATCTAACTCCCAGCGATCGCCGTCACGTTCCTCTAAAATATCGTTAGTATGCAGAAACTCAGAGTCAGCCATTTCTAGCCCTACGGCTGCTTCTAGCTCCTCAGTTACATTTTTATCGGGAGTGGAAGTACTACCACCAACAGCTTCATCCCCAACTGCATCTGCATCTTGCCAATAAGCATCAACATCGCCACCAGTAAGTTCAGGACTAGTTTCTGTATACTCACGCCTTTCTGCTCTGATTGAGCGCCCGCCAATATTGTATCCCGGCAAGTCTTTCACACCAGTACCGTAGGATTCAGTAATTTCTTGTGGCAAATCATTGGTTTTAATTTCGTCATTATGATTTTTTTCTGCCATGATACTAGCCCTTTTCTGCATTCTCACAATAACGTTTTCCTGTCACCAAGTTGTCTAACTAGAGAGGTATAGCTTGAGAAATAAATAATCTATTATCTATCCCCTTGGAACGACGCTAAATTAGCGATCGCGCCATAGCATTGTAAATATTAAATCATGGTCAAGCAGCTTGTAGTTGAAATTTTTAGTTAGGACTTAGGAGTTATAAAACCGATAATTATTCAGTAGCCAACTTCTAACTCATAGCTATTTTTTATGAATTAGCAAAAAAATAATCAAGGCAATTCAAAACTTTTCGTGTAACTGTCCTAATCGATGAATATTGTAGCTAGTTAAATACTACAAATCACCAGGTAACACCATCTATGACTGACCATAACAATCATTCCAATAATAAAAAAGTTGCCATCCTCATTGAACAGGGAGTAGAGGATGCAGAATTTACAGTTCCTTATAATGGACTAAAACAAGCAGGATTTGAGGTAATAGTCCTGGGTTCTCGAATGAATGAAAAGTATAAGGGTAAACAGGGCAAACTTAGTATCCAAGCTGATGGTACTACAACAGAAGCGATCGCAGCCGAATTCGATGCGGTAGTGATTCCTGGTGGGATGGCTCCTGATAAAATGCGGCGGAACCCTAACACAGTACGCTTTGTACAAGATGCTATACAACAAGGAAAATTGGTAGCTGCGGTTTGCCACGGCCCACAAGTTTTGATTGAAGGCGACTTACTCAAAGGTAAACAAGTTACTGGCTTTAGCGCTATTGCCAAGGACATCGTTAACGCTGGCGCAAATTATTTAGATGAGTCGCTGGTAGTTGACGGGAATTTGATTACATCTCGTGAACCCGGAGACTTGGCAATTTTCACCACCGCTATTTTAAATCGTCTTGGTTATGGTGGCAAAGATGCTGCATTACCAAATGAGAAAGACACAAGTGCCGAATGGTGGAAGCTGGCCGATGCTTGGGGTGGCTCAACCAAAGGTGATATCAGCAAAGGTTTAAATACTGCCCTTAGTGGTGAACGTTATTCGCTAGAAGCATTTGATAAGTACTTGGAAAAGGAATCAGATAGCGAAGTTAAATCAGTCTTTCAAGAAATCATTGGTAATAAACAGCGCCACATTCAAAAACTAGAAACCTATCTTCAGCGATTGGGCGAAAAACCCTCTTTAGCGGCAAATATTGCGAATCAGTATGCCAAGGTGAAAACTGCCTTGACAGGAAGTGATGACATATATCAATTACGTTCCGCTTTGGGGGATGTGCAAACTGGTATCGGCGATATTGGCAATTTGTCTGCGATGTACACTGACCCAGTAGCAACTGCTATTTTCAAAGAAATTTATCAGGATTTATTGAAATCCGAACAGCGATTGGTAGAACTATATCGGGTGCGGATAGTAGCTCAGATTCAGCCTCCTAAGCCGACTACAGGCGCTTCTGTGTCAGTGTAAGGTGTTTTTGAACATCAACAAACCGCAGAGGCGCATACTCCTACGGAGAAGCAAGCTATGCGTAGCGTCTCGTAGAGAAGAACACAGAGATAGAAACAAGAGAGTTCTTTGCGCCTCTGTGGTTAATTTACTGTGATGGAGATATAAAAAAGTGACTTCAACATCAGGTGATAAACTAAATAGAGACCAGCCTGAAGCCAGTGAAGTAGAGCGTTGGGCATCTCTCATTGGTGGCGGTGCTATGGTACTGATGGGTTTAAAGCAAGGTTCATTGCGGGGAGCGCTGACGGCTTTAGCTGGTGGCGGTTTGATTTATCAAGGTGCAACTAAACAAAGCACAATCCAGCAAGCACAGTCAGCAATAGGGATAAACCAACCCATCAAAGTTGAAAAAACGGTAACAATTAATAAATCGGCAGAAGAATTGTATCGCTTTTGGCACAACTTTGAGAATTTGCCCACATTTATGAAGCATCTCAAATCTGTAAAGGTGCATGACCAAAAACGTTCTCACTGGATTGCGAATGCACCCTTGGGTAACAGCGTAGAATGGGATGCAGAAATTCTCGAAGACCGGGAAAATGAGTTTATTTCTTGGGCTTCTGTAGAAGGTGCAGACGTTGATAATTCTGGTTTTGTCCGCTTCAAAAAAGCACCAGGCGATCGCGGGACGGAAGTAAAGATTGTCTTGGAGTATAACCCGCCTGGTGGAGCATTGGGGGCTACTGTAGCTAAACTTTTCGGTGAAGAACCAGAACAGCAAATTGATGATGAATTGCGCCGCTTCAAGATGCTAATGGAAGCAGGCGAAATTGCCACCACCGAAGGTCAACCAAGTGGAAGCAAGTAGTTATTTGTCCAATGCCCAACGACTAATAACTATGAAAGCAGTCTGCTGGAACGGTAAAATTGTCAACCCCCGTGACGCGATTATTAAAACTACTTCCACGGCGATTTGTGTATCTGCTCTACATATTTATGGCGGCTAGATTCCCACAGTGCAGCAGGGTGACATTATTGGTCACGAATTTATGGGAGAAGTCGTGGAAGTGGGTAGGGGAGTAGCGATCAATAGCGATCGCTTTCTCGAACGCCTGGAAATGGCGAAAAAGTTTGCCAAAGCAGAAGCGATTAACTCCGAAGAAGTTAATACTGGCGAAGCGTTGAAACAGATGAGGCCGTGACCCCACGGCTACCACATTTTTCAACAAAAAAAGGATAACTGCATCAAATCAAAGTTGTTCTTAAACCCTGAATGGTGAATAGTCATTCAGCATTTTGAATTTTCCACCCAACATAATGCAATTGAGGTTTCTTATGAATCGAGTAATTTCAGCGCTGCGGAATATTCGCCTTTCCCAAATCCTTGTAGTTTTCCTGGTAGGATTTATGTTTCTATTAGGTCAGGCTTTTAGCTACGTTAATGTCGCCCAAGCCGATGTTAAAACTCCAGAGGGTACTTATTATAAAATCATCCCAAATGAGCAAGGTGAAATTAGAAACGATACCCAACTAAAAAACACCGAAAATCCCTTAAAAGGCGCTGTTGATAATATCCGTGAAAAGTTAAATTTGGATGAAGAAACTCCTAAAGCTACAAAAGAGTTTTTTGATCCTGCAAAAAACAGAGATGGAGACAAAGCTCGGTCATTTAACGGAGATAAACAGGGTTACTACCAAAATGCTCCTAGCAAACAACTGAGAGATAGAAGCTAGACTTGTAGCAAATTTTGAGTCTAATTTTTTTTGACTCCTCGATTGTTGAATAAGATTTGATTAGTTACTGAGACGCGATAATTATCGCGTCTCAGTATTAGGCTAAATCGAGTCTTTCTCTTGATATTAACGAGCCAAAAATCATCACTAAGGACTAAAGAATTATGAAAGCAGTTTGCTGGCATGGAGTAAACGATGTGCGGGTGGAAACAGTTCCAGATCCAAAAATTCTCAACCCGCGTGATGCCATTATTAAAATTACATCTACGGCAATTTGTGGTTCTGATTTGCATCTTTACAACGGCTACATCCCCACAATGGAAAAGGGTGATATCCTTGGTCATGAATTCATGGGGGAAGTCGTGGAACTGGGAAGTGCAGTTAAAAATGTGAACGTAGGCGATCGCGTGGTTGTTCCTTTCACTATTTCCTGCGGTAATTGCTTTTTCTGCAATCGAGATTTATGGTCACTGTGCGACAACTCTAACCCCAACGCTTGGTTAGTAGAAAAGCAAATGGGCTATTCACCATCAGGTTTATTTGGCTACTCTCACTTATTTGGTGGTTACGCTGGTGGTCAAGCAGAGTATGCACGAGTGCCATTTGCCGATGTGGGTTTGTTTAAAATTCCTGATGGTTTGACGGATGAGCAAGTACTATTTTTAACTGATATTTTCCCAACTGGCTACATGGCAGCTGAGAACTGCAACATCAAACCCGGTGATATTGTCGCTGTTTGGGGCTGTGGGCCAGTCGGACAATTTGCTATTCAAAGCGCATTTCTTCTTGGTGCAGAACGTGTCATTGCCATTGATCGCCTTCCTGAACGCCTACAAATGGCTAAACAATACGGCAAAGCTGAAATCCTTAACTACGAAGAAGTAGATGTTGGCGAAGCACTCAAAGAAATGACTGGGGGCCGTGGCCCTGATGCTTGCATTGATGCAGTGGGAATGGAAGCCCACGGTACAGATTTCATGGCCTTATATGACCAAGTAAAGCAAGCGGTGCGTCTAGAAACAGATCGCCCAACAGCATTACGGCAAGTAATTGTGTCTTGTCGTAAAGGTGGTCACGTATCAATTCCGGGTGTGTACGGTGGCTTTGTAGACAAAATGCCGATGGGTGCTGCTATGAACAAGGGCCTAACCTTGAAAATGGGGCAAACGCATGTACACAAGTATCTAAAACCTTTGCTAGAACACGTTCAAAACGGTGAAATCGATCCAACCTTTATCATTACCCACAGATTACCTCTAGAACAAGCACCCCACGGCTACGAAATTTTTAAGGACAAGAAAGATAACTGCATCAAAGTTGTACTCAAACCGTAGTTGGAAATAGGGAATAGGGAAGAGTTTCCCAATGCCCCATCCTCTGTCCGAGTCCATCATGGCGAATAAACAGCCCAAAACCCCTAGCGAGGAAGGTTTGCAAGATATCAGGCTGATACAACTAATTTAGCAAGCAGATCACACTGGCAAAACAATCAAAGTTTAAAAGAAAAAGAGGCAAAAAATTATGTCTGATACAACCGTTATCAAAGTAGACTCTAGCGATTCCCCTAAAGGTCAACTTGGTCAGAAATATCTTGCATCTGGCAAAAGTATTTCCATGCGCCTATGGGAGAATGAGCACCCAAATGAACCTAAAGAGCTAACAGCACGAGAATATGAAACTGTTGGTTATGTAATCAATGGTCGTGCAGAATTGCATATTGAAGGGCAAACGATTTTACTAGAGCCTGGGAATTCTTGGGTAGTGCCAAAAGGAGCCAGTCACACATACAAAATCCTGGAACCATTCACGGCTGTTGAAGCAACCAGTCCACCGGCTCAAGTTCACGGGCGGGATGAAGACTGATTTGCAGGGATCTGAAATTTTGCGATCGCTAAAAACTTATAGCCGCTTGCAATTGCATGGAATATAGGGCGTTCGTAGGGGAACAAGAATGTTGTTCCCCTTTTTATTGTGCTTTGTGGCTGAGAAAGAATTGCATAAAATGTCAGGCGATCGCAAGGCTTACTTTGACTCGTTATCTAGCCTAGTAAGGTACAAACTCGTAATAAAATACCCATAGTCGAATGGCACTAAGAAAAGATGAAACTGATAGAGCTAATTATCAATGTACGCCACATTCAAAAACACTGAAGGAAAGACAAGATGACTAATCAAACGAACCTCGGCGGCAGTTTCACACTCCCAGGCACTTCAAAGTCTCTGAAGCGTATGGGTTATGGCGCTATGCAACTCGCGGGGCCTGAAGTTTGGGGCCCGCCACGCGATGTTGACGCCGCCATTGCCGTTCTGCGCGAAGCTGTTGCGATCGGGATCAATCACATCGACACCAGCGATTTCTACGGCCCGCACACCACCAATCAGATTATTCGGCAAGCATTGCACCCCTACCCGGAGGGATTGGTGATCGTCACTAAAGTAGGAGCTCGCCGGGGCGAGGATAAATCGTGGCAAGTAGCCCTCTCGCCCAAGGAACTCGTCGATGCCGTTCACGATAATCTTCAAAATCTTGCTCTGGAAGCCCTCGATGTCGTGAATCTCCGCCTCCCAGACCAACTGCAATCGCCTGAAGTTTTCATCGAAAAACCGCTTACGGTACTTGCTGACCTGAAGCGTCAGGGTCTTATCCGCCATATTGGTCTTAGCAACATCACACCCCAGCAATTCGCAGAGGCTCAGTCGATCACTGAGATTGTTTGCGTCCAGAATCAATACAACTTAGCGCACCGCGACGATGATTCGCTGATCGACGAACTTGCACGGCTCAATATCGCGTTCACGCCATTCTTTCCACTTGGCGGGTTCACGCCGTTGCAATCCTCAGCACTTGAAGCAGCCGCAGCTTCGTTGAAAGCTACACCCATGCAAGTTGCGCTTGCATGGCTGCTTCAGCGCTCCCCTAATATCTTGCTCATCCCAGGCACGTCGTCGGTCGAGCATCTGCGCGAAAATCTTAAAGCCGCGACTTTGCATCTGACTCCAGAAAGGATCGCCGATCTGGACTTGATCGCTGCAAACGCTGGGCGCTAGTGGTGACAGCAGAAATGCACTGAGATCGAGTTCTGAAATCACCCCCGGCCACTGGGGCAGTGCGTCCATCGTCAGCCGAAGCGCTGACTATAAAAGGCAAAGTGGCGTACAAAAGTACTAGCTTGGAGTATCAAACTCTTTATACTACAGGTAATACCCTAAAAAAACCTTGCGGAAAACCTTGAAGGAATTTTTAGGACTTATTGTTTTTGCCAAGCCTTGAAGAAAAAAGAGTTAATACACCAACTCAGTCTCGTAAATTGGTGAAGGTATTGTTAATAATATTTGATTCCCTCAATTCTCTTTTACAAGGAGAATTAGGGGGATTTTTGCCAGATGAACATGTATCAGCTAGCTAGCAGTCACTTGGTAGTTTGATAGGATGCGATCACTCCTTTAAGCGCTATGCCAAAGTCTTATTCTCTCGTCGCTTATTGACAAGTAATTTTATATAATTATTTAAGACAGTATTTCTACTAGTGTGAAATGTCATGTCTGATTAATACAAAAACTAAAATCTAACATCCAAAATGGCTAAAAGCTTAAGTACTGAACAGCAGCAGCGGTTGCAGCAACGGTGGAAGACGCTTCATGCTGAGTCGGAACTGCGAAGTGAAAAATTAAAGTGTTTACGAGCGGATTGGGCTATTGAGGTAGGGACGGCGGTAAAGTTTCAACTAGAAAAGCAGATTCAATATGAAGAGGCTAAGTTAGACGATATTGATCAGCAGTTAAATGATATTGAAGCAGAATTGCAATTGCCTTCTCATACAAAAATAATCCCAGATAGTATATCCCAGGGAAAAGGACATCAGACTTGTGAAGTACTATCAAGCACCAAAGCCATTGAAGTTTTTATATCTTATTCCCGTGAAGATGAAAAATTGTTAAAGGTCTTAGAAAGATATCTCAGTAGTAGTTTGGAGGGAATTAAAATTTGGCATGAAGCTAAAACTATAGGAGGGCAAACCCCAAAAGTTGAGATTGAGAAACATCTGAATTCAGCCGATATAATTCTCCTATTGATTAGTCCGAATTTTCTAAGTGACTATGATAATAAAATTGAAATAAACCTAGCGAGAGCCAGAGAACAACCTATAAAAGCTACTGTTATTCCTGTACTTCTCACCAAAATTATTGGTTGGGAGCGCTATAGTTTTGCTAATTTAAAACTTGCGAATCTTGAGCCTTTACCTCAAAAAGACAAATTTATAACTGATAGAAGGGTCTGGATAAATAAAAATGATGCTTTTTACTTTACCGCTCAAGGTCTTGAGAAAGTCAAGCAAGATAAAATTAGTAGAAACAACATAAAATAACAACTTTTATTGACTGAGGGTTATGTCTTTATCCCCTGGCTCCACCAAAAATATTCAAATAGTATTTATCTACTCATGTTCTAGTCGTCAAGATGAAAATCTTCGACAAGATTTAGATAAGCACCTGAGTACATTGAAGGACTCAGGTGTGTTTATGGAATGGTGTAAATACTCGCTTGATACATCACATTTTTCTGATGACAAAAATAATCATAACTTTAACATTTTAAGGACATCTGATGTAGTTGCACTACTTGTTAACCCACAATTGATTTCTTTAATTCAAAATACAACTTCATTTTCTACTGAAATTCAGTGGATATTACAGCAAGGTAAACAGGAAGAAATCATTGTTGTACCTTTGCTTATACAAACAAGGAGCAACAGATAAGTACAAAAAAACTATTTCCAAAATCCAGAAGCTTCAGCAGAGAAAACCCCAATCTTCCAATTAAATTTATCCTAACCTGTGCCAGATCGGATAATCAGGAGAAATAAGAATAATCTTGAACTTGTCACAAGATAAGTAATACGATCGCCTTTAATTATTTTCTCAACAAACCTGATGCGGTGCAGAATATGTGCTACAACGTATCCCCACAGCTTCCTACTGCATCGATCGCAGCTTCCAATGCGATCGCCACATGAGTCCAATGAGTTCCCCCCTGGCAATAAACCACATAAGGCTCACGCATTGGCCCATCTGCTGATAATTCCAAAGTACTCCCTTCAATAAATGTCCCCCCAGCCATGACTACCAGGCTCTCATACCCCGGCATTTCATCTGGAATCGGATCTAAGTAGGAACCGATAGGAGAATGCTGTTGTATGGCTTTACAGAAAGCAATTAGCTTTTGGGCAGAACCGAGTTTAATTGCCTGAATTACATCCCCACGGGGAGCCAGGGGAGCGGGATTAACTGGATAACCGAGTTTGTCAAATACATAACCAGTCAGATAAGTCCCTTTCATCGCCTCTCCGACCATCTGCGGCGCTAAAAATAGTCCTTGGAATAGCAGACGATTTTGGTCAAAAGTAGCACCACCATAACTACCAATACCGGGAGCAGTGAGGCGACAGGCGGAGGCTTCCACTAAGTCGGCGCGACCGGCGACATAACCGCCAGCGCTGACAATGGTGCCACCAGGATTTTTAATCAATGACCCAGCGATTAAATCAGCACCTACGGCTGTAGGTTCCCTGGTTTCAATAAATTCGCCATAGCAGTTATCCACAAAGCAAACGGTGTTCGGGTTTTGCTGTTTGACTAAGTGGACAATTTTTTCAATATCGGCAATTGATAAACTCGGACGCCAAGAATAGCCACAAGAACGCTGAATTAACACTAAACGCGTGTTTTCAGCCACACTAGTAGTTAAAGCTTGCCAATCTATAGTTTCTTGGGGGGTTAGCTCCAATTGGCGGTATTTTATGCCAAACTCGATCAGGGAGCCTTGACCTTGACCCCGTAAACCAATCACTTCTTCAAGCGTATCGTAGGGAGAACCGACCACTGCTAACATTTCATCTCCAGGACGGAGGACACCAAACAAAGCACAGGCGATCGCATGAGTTCCCGAAACAAACTGCACTCGCACCGCCGCAGCTTCGGCATCCATAACTTCAGCAAAAACTTTATCTAAAGTTTCTCGTCCTAAATCATCGTGACCATAACCGCTTACACCCGCAAAGTGGTGTGCGCCTACACGGTGATTACGAAAGGCATCCAGCACTCGTTTTAGATTATGCTTGACCTGAGCGTCAATTCCAGAAAAAATTTCTAATAGTGCCTGTTCTGCTTGCCGCAGCTGTTCTAAGCTGTTCATCAGTTCCTCGTTCAAAATAAAATTATAGATATGCGGATTTTTAGATCGCACAGACTAGGCTGGAAAATTCAAATTCAGGTTAATGCATGACAATTGCTACTTCAACTAAAACTAAACCTCAAATTAACTGGGTTAATACCCTGTTTTTCATTGGACTGCATATCGGCGCTTTGTTTGCCTTTGTTCCTGGTAACTTTAGCTGGACGGCAGTTGGTGTGGGTTTCTTGCTGTATTGGGTAACAGGTGGTTTAGGCGTTACTCTGGGATTTCACCGCCTTGTAACCCACCGCAGTTTTCAAACTCCCAAGTGGCTAGAATATCTCCTGGTTTTCTTTGGGACACTCTCCTGTCAAGGAGGCCCAATAGAGTGGATAGGAACACATCGTATCCATCATTTACACTCGGATACTGACGCTGATCCCCATGATTCTAATAAAGGCTTTTGGTGGAGCCACATGGATTGGCTAATTCACTATTGTCCCGCTCACGCTGAAGTTCCTCGTTTCACCAAAGACATTGCCGAAGACCCATTTTATCAGTTTTTAGAAAAATATTTCATTTTGATCCAGGTTGCTCTGGGTGTATTGCTTTTGCTTCTGGGTGGCTGGCCGTTCGTTGTTTGGGGAATTTTTGTTCGCATTGTCTGGGTTTACCATTGCACTTGGTTGGTGAACAGTGCTACTCATAAATTTGGCTATCAGAGTTATGATTCTGGCGATCGATCGACTAATTGCTGGTGGGTAGCCGTACTAGTTTTCGGTGAAGGCTGGCACAATAACCATCATGCTTTTCAATATTCAGCTCGTCATGGGCTGGAATGGTGGGAAATCGATTTAACTTGGATGACTGTTCAATTGCTGCAAGCTGTTGGTCTGGCTACTAATGTCAAGTTAGCCCCAACAAAAATTAGTTAGGAGACGCGATTAATCGTGTCTGTACAGGAGTTAGGATGTGTATCTTTTTTAACTAATAACTCATCACTTCTAACTCCTCACTTTTCAAAAAAGCTATTTACGGGTGCGCTTGTGTCGGTTAGATTGCTATAATCCGAAGCGCTAATATGAAGAATGTTTATGGCAAGTTGCTTTTTGGTGACTTGGTGGAGGAGTTTGTTGTTTTTCAGGTGTCCATGACTACATCAATAATTAACAGCCAGAAAGTAAGTGACGAGCCTGGTAATTCCGACCTGAGGCTCAAAGATATTGTCAAAACCCTGCCACGGGAATGTTTTCAACAGAACCGTCGCAAAGCTTGGACACAAGTAATAATCAGTGTCTTGGCAGTTGCCTTGGGCTACTACAGCCTAAGCATCACTCCTTGGTTTCTTTTGCCCCTAGCTTGGATTTTTACGGGCACTGCTTTAACAGGTTTTTTTGTAATTGCCCATGATTGTGGTCACAGGTCTTTTGCCAAACGTCGTTGGGTAAATGATTTGGTGGGGCATTTCTTCATGATGCCGTTAATTTACCCCTTTCACAGTTGGCGCATTAAGCATAATTATCACCATACTCATACCAACAAGCTGGATGAGGACAACGCTTGGCATCCAATTCAACCAGAAGTGTTTGAAAATTGGGATAAAACCCGGCAGTCTGCTTTTGAACTGTTCATGCGTAAACGCTTGTGGTGGGTAGGTTCCATTGGACATTGGGCTGTGGTGCATTTTGATTGGCGGAACTTCAAAACTAAAGACCAATCAAGTATCAAGCTTTCTGTGGCTGTAGTGGTTGTGTTTGCAGCGATCGCTTTCCCGATTCTAATTGCTACAACTGGTATCTGGGGATTTGTCAAATTTTGGCTAGTGCCCTGGATGATTTACCATTTTTGGATGAGTACTTTTACTATTGTTCACCATACTGCCGCAGATGTTCCTTTTGTGACACCGAACAAGTGGAACGAGGCTGTAGCACAGCTATTTGGTACTATCCATTGCGATTATCCGCGTTGGGTAGAAATCCTGTGCCACGATATCAATGTTCATGTCCCTCATCATATTTCTACTGCGATTCCTTCTTATAATTTGCGGCTAGCTTACAGCAGCATCAAAGAAAACTGGCAGCCTTATCTGCATGATGAGTCTCAGTTTTCTTGGTCTTTAATGAAGCAGATTACAGACCAGTGTCAACTATACACAACTGATCTTGGCTATAAGACTTTCAACGAATATTACACAGAGCGATAAATAGCGCTGTGATCACACTCACGCTCTTGAACCAACGAGAGCGTTTATCATGCTGTTTTTAAATCAATACGCTTGGGTTAGCGTCAAAAACCATAAACTGCGTAGGTTGGGTTGAACGAACGCGAACAGCGTCCCGTAGGGAAGTGAAACCCAACAAACCACTGAAAATGTTGGGTTTCGTTCCTCAAACGCCACTTGCTAAAGAGCGGGAATGCTAAGAGCGAACAAGTCGGGAAACCGCAAGGGCGCAGTGGCTCCCCAGCCTACGATTCTACGATTCTCCTTAACCCAAGCGTATTGGTGTTTAAATAGGATCTGGCAATTGTTTACTGACTAAAATTTTAGGTAAATTGCCAGAAATTATCTTCTTGTGTGTTAGCGATCGCTAGTTTCGTGGGCATCATAGAAACGAGAGGATCTTGTCTCAAATAAAGTTCCGATTTCTATCCAACAAAAGAATCCAGTGCCATCAAATATCATCACGTTCAACAATCCTCTAGGCAGTGAAACCTCTGAGGATGCGACTAAATTACCTTTCACTCTTCAGGATTTAAAATCTGCAATTCCTGCTGAATGCTTTCAGCCCAATGTGACAAAATCACTTTATTACTTCTTTCGTGATATCTTGATTATCGGTCTGCTTTATGCAGTAGCTCATTACCTGGATTCTTGGCTTTTCTTCCCGATTTTCTGGTTAATGCAAGGAACGATGTTTTGGGCTTTGTTTGTAGTCGGACATGACTGCGGACACCAATCTTTTTCTAAGCATAAATGGCTCAATGATTTGATTGGACATCTTTCTCACACACCAATACTTGTTCCTTATCATGGTTGGCGGATTAGCCACAGAACTCACCATAAAAATACTGGCCATATCGATAACGATGAAAGCTGGTATCCTGTGACAGAATCACAATACAATGAGATGCCTTTAGCCCAAAAGATCGGCAGATATTATGTTTTTCTATTGGCTTATCCTGTGTATTTGTTTAAGCGTTCTCCTAATAAGGAAGGCTCCCACTTTTTGCCCAGTAGTTCGCTTTTCAAACCATCGGAAAAATGGGATGTCATCACTAGTACTGTACTTTTGATTAGCATGGTAGGTTTGCTGGGTTTACTCACCTACCAATGGGGTTGGATGTGGTTGCTGAAATATTATGCTGCGCCTTACATTGTGTTCGTAATTTGGCTAGATTTGGTGACATTCTTGCATCACACTGAGCCAGATATTGCCTGGTATCGTGGAGAAGATTGGACTTTCTTGAAAGGTGCGATTTCTAGCATTGACCGTAATTATGGTTTGATCAATCATATCCATCATGATATTGGTACTCATGTTGCTCACCATATATTCCTTAACATCCCTCACTACAATTTGCTGAAGGCAACCGAGGCAATAAAACCAGTGATGGGTGAGTATTTCCACAAATCGGAGCAACCCATTTGGAAGTCATTATGGCATTCATGTATCAGCTGCCATTTTGTACCTGATACTGGTAGTAAGGTTTACTACACATCTAAGAATAAGTTAGCTAAAGGCTAAGATTCAGATTCCCGATTTCTTTAAAGAAGTCGGGAATCTTGTATTTTCGTCAATGCTTTGTGACAACTTACCTTTTGAGGTGCGTTGGCGTAGCCCGCCGCAGGCATCGCATATTACATTATTAGTGCTTCTAACTCTGTCAGTATTTGAGCGTCCTTAGCCTGCGTAAATTTCAACTTCCTGGCTGTAAGGTTATGAAAATACAGAGATAAAATAAAATATAGATAGATGACGTTCGCGGATTCTTGCCCCTACCCTTACAGTTACGATTTATTTTCTCCAAACTCTTGCTGTCTCGGTGGGTAAAGACTAACATATCTCTGGGCAGAGGCAATATCTCGTCAAACCAACCCTGACAACAACGAAAAACCCTTCGGCTGTCTACTTTGAATCTTGTTGAGCGCCAGTTTAGTTTATCTGCATGTAGTGACTTAAGACCGTTACCTGCTAGGGTTAGAAATCAGCACAGACTATACTATAGACAATTTACCCAAAACTCTTTCCAGCTTTAAAAATCAGAGGTATCAATGATTATAACTAATTTTAGCAAACATAGAAATGAATTTAAGGAATCTAAAGTACTCAAAGCTAAACCACATTGGCAAGGGCAAAATTTGAGCGATACTGCTGTCAAAGCTAAAGATACTAAGATGCAAGATCCTGCACCTGATAGTTCGATTTTCAATAGGTTCAATCGTGGTAGAGTTGCTATTTTTATTGATGGCTTAAGCCTATTTCATACAGCTTTACAACTCGGCATAGAAATTGACTATGTTAAATTGCTTTGTCATTTAACCAACGGTTCAAGACTGTTGCGTGCTTTCTTCTATACTGGGGTTGATATTAGCAATGAAAAGCAACAGGGTTTTCTATTGTGGATGCGTCGTAATGGCTATCGTGTAGTGGCAAAAGAGCTAGTTTTAGCAGCAGAGAATTTCAAAAAATCAAATCTGAACGTAGAAATTGCTGTGGACATGATAACTTTAGCTCCTTATTATGATACTGCGGTTTTAGTTAGTGGGGATGGAGATTTAGCCTATGCTGTGAACGCTGTCAGCAGAATGGGAGTTCGAGTGGAAGTGGTCAGTCTGCAAACGACTACTAGTGAAAGCTTGATTGATGTTGCTGACTGCTTCATTGACCTCGATAGTATTAAAGCACACATTCAAAAAGATTCTCATCTTGGCTATAGTTATCGCACATCATCAAATTCAAATCTTTAATCTGCGTATTTTGCTCGGCCCAAATTGAAATGGATATTTTAATAGTTGAAGATGAACCAGAAATTGCTCATTTAATCGAACTATCTTTAGAAAAAGAAGGATTTTTTTGTCGCATTAGCCGCGATGGCATGAATGCTTTGCGGATGTTTCAGGAGCAACCACCTGATTTAATCATTCTAGATTTAATGATTCCTGGTTTGGATGGGTTAGAAGTTTGTGCCAGAATTCGCCAGAAACCAGGTGCAAAAGATCCTTACATTTTGATGCTCACGGCTAAGGGTGAGGAAATAGATCGCGTTATTGGTCTATCTACTGGTGCTGATGATTATATGGTCAAACCCTTTAGCCCCAGAGAGTTGGTAGCTAGGGTGCGGGCACTATTACGGCGTAGCCTCCGCCAAGGGGGACAAAATCAAGTCAATCGTACCCAACACTTTATTGTGGATGTAGACCAGCGCACTGCCAGTCGTCAGATGAATTCTCAGGAGGTTGAAATTTTGGACTTAACTACCCTAGAATTTAACTTGCTAACCACCTTTGTCAGCAATCCTGGTCGAGTTTGGAACCGTACTCAACTAATTGATAAACTTTGGGGAGATAACTTTTTTGGCGATGAACGAGTGGTGGATACCCATGTAGCTCGGTTGCGAAAAAAGATTGAACCTGATCCGGCAAATCCTACTTTTATTAAAACTGTTGTTGGGGTTGGCTATAAATTTGAAGATCCTCCGGTAGCGTAAATGTTATGAAGATGGGGCTGAGAACGCGCCTATTTTTCTCCCACTTAGTAGTAATGATCGTGGGGGTAGCTAGTTTGGTGAGCATCAGCAAAATCTCTTCCCCCCGCTTGTTTGTCTTGCATTTGGAACGATTAGAAAATCAGGGGTTCGACTTAATCGATGTCCGTACTGAATTGGTTACAGGATTTGAACTTGCTTGGCAGCGAAGCACTCTTTGGTCAGTCTTAGTCGGCACCACCGCCGCCGGAGGATTGAGTTATTGGGTGTCCAGACGGATTATGCAGCGGTTGACCGAGATGGAACAAATCACCCAAAAATTTGCTGCTGGTCAGATGGATGCACGATTACCTGTGTCTGACATTCCAGAACTCAGTGGACTGAGTACTAGTTTCAACCGAATGGCAGCTAGTTTAGAAGGGGTAGAAGCGCGGCGGCGAGAAGTGATTGGAGACATGACCCATGAACTACGAACACCGTTAACAGTTGTGCGCGGTTACTTGGAAGAACTGGCTGATGGGGAAATTGAAGCATCTCCTGAAATTTATCGGCGTTTAGCTAAAGAAACTAGGCGTTTAGAACGGTTAGTGAACGATTTACAAGAACTCTCTAAGGCAGAAGCTGGTTATCTACCAATTAATATCCAACGGGTAAATCTGCATCCGTTGTTAGAGTCATTAGTGGAGAAATTCACCGACCAACTGTTAGAAGATGGTCCCGTTCTGCTCTTGCAATGTCCATCTGTGCTACCTCCTGTATTGGCAGATATTGACCGCACAGAACAGGTGTTGGTTAATCTGCTAGGTAATGCAGTGCATTATACTAATGAAGGTTCAATTACCATTGATGTTGGGACTGAAACATCTCAACTCTGGATTGCGGTTATGGATACAGGTATTGGTATCGCTCCAGAAAATTTGCCCCATGTGTTTGAGCGCTTCTGGCGAGCCGACCAATCGCGCGATCGCCATTCGGGAGGCACTGGTATTGGCTTAACTATTTCCCGTCGTTTGATTGAACTACAAGGCGGTCAGATTCAGGTAGAAAGCGAATTGGGAGTTGGCAGTACATTTCGGTTTTTTCTGCCTTTGGCTTGAGTTGAGTCAAAACCCTTGAGATACAAGGGATTGACACAAGGTAGTCACGGCTGTGTCATACCCAATTGCTAATTTGAAAGTATCCAAAATCTTGTTTTTTTGATGGATGTCGAGATTTTGGAAATGCATAGAGTGTAACATTATGTCTGCTTTTGTTCTGGCTGCTTTTTTGGTTGGTTTACTCAGTGTTTCGGGTTACGCTGCGATCGCCTACCTGTTCCCTCGAAATCGTTCCCAAGACTGACCAAATAACAATTTCTTGCTATTTTTGGTTATTAGCAGATGATTATTTTGATGTTAGGAAAGAGGTGGCGATGCCTAGGTTGGGCTACGCCTACGCTATGGGCAATTTAGGTAATTTTGGAGCCATCAATGCTTTCCAACAAGTGCTAGATGACCCTGATTGGGAAGTGAACATCCAAGCTGAAAGATCGATTCCAAAAATTCCGCAATAAATTCACGGATCTTGGCTCAATGCCCTATTGGTCAGTGGTGACGATTGCGATCGCAAAGCCGTCGTACCCTTTGCTGCCCACGGTCTGGATTGCTGTGGCGCTGACACGCGGCTCAGAGGCAAGTAATTCGTTGAAGCGGCGCACCCCCTGAACGCTAGGATCACCGCTAGCAGCATCAACCACCGCTCCGTTACGCACGACATTATCGGCGATGATCAGGCTACCGCGACGAGAAAGCTTGAGCGCCCACGCGAAGTAATGCGGATTGTTTGGCTTGTCGGCGTCAATGAAGATCAGGTCAAATGGGCTGTGACCCTCGGCGGCAATCTGTGGCAGCGTCGAGAGCGCCTGTCCGAGGCGCAGGTCAACGATGTCGGCCAGACCAGCGTGGGCGATGTTGGCGCGAGCAACTTCGGCGTGCTTTGGGTCAGCCTCCAGCGTGATCAGACGGCCATCGCTGGGTAGCGCCCGCGCCAGCCAGATAGTACTATAGCCGCCCAGCGTGCCAATCTCCAGGATGGTTCGCGCCCCTTGGATTTGCGCCAACAGCAGCAGCAGTTTGCCTTGGTTTGGCGAAACGTTGTGCGGTGGCAGTCCGGCGGCAGCGCTGGTCTGGAGAGCCGCATCTAGGGCGGGGTCGGGCGGCACAAGCAGATCGGTAAAGTAACGGTCAACCGCAGTCCATTGCTCTTGAGTCATAGATTCTCGCTTTTTACCCATCTATAAAACAATACGGCTCAGTTAAGGCTAAAACTCTTTGTCAAAGTAAATTTTTTGAACGTAGACGCGTTCGCGGAGCGTCTCGTAGAGAAGCGGCTTCCCGCAGGGTACCGCATTCGCGCAGCCTCTCGTTAGAGGATGTTTGAAAAGTCCTCTTGTCGGTAGCAAAACGTTCTAGATCCCCCTAAATCCACGCCACGTGCTTCAAGTCGGGAAACCCGCCCAACGCAGTGGCTCCCCGATAAATTGGGGGACTTTGATTCCGGTTCCCCCCTTTTTAAGCTACGGTGTACACACAAGTCCTAAAAATCTAGCTTGATGAGGTTTTCCTCGTTCCCATACTCCGTATGGGAATGCATTCATTGAGTCTCTGACT
>NZ_JABXKM010000064.1 GCF_017115025.1 Nostoc sp. NOS(2021)
AAACCCATTCCCCCCCCTTTAACAGGGGGGGGGTTAGGGTGGGGTAAAACCCTGGTTAATCAGTTGCACATCAAAACCCAATTTATGCAGGTATTCACGAGGATTTATGACACAAACAGCCCAGCTTAGTCCATCATCTGTCTTTGTCGTGAGCGGCGGTGCAAAAGGGATTACGGCTGAGTGTACTATCAGATTAGCCCAACAGCAACCCTGCAAATTCATCCTCCTCGGTCGTTCCGAACTATTAGAAACTGAGCCAGATTTTGCTCAAAATTCTGATGAATCCGCATTGAAAAAATGCATTATGGAAAATCTTCTTTCCCAAGGAGAGAAGCCCACACCCATGAATGTGCAAAAAATATATAACAAAATTACCTCCAGCCGCGAAATTAAAAAGACTCTAGCAGCAATTGAAAAAACCGGAGCGAAAGCAGAATATATCAGCGTCGATGTTACAAATACGCAAGCTTTACAAGAAAAACTTGCCAATGCTGTCCAACATCTCGGCCCAATCACAGGAATCATTCACGGCGCGGGGAACTTGGCTGATAAGTTAATTGAAAAGAAAACAGAACAAGATTTTGAAAAAGTTTACACCGCCAAAGTTCAAGGTTTAGAAAACCTATTAGCTTGCGTTAATCCTAATCAACTTCAACATTTAGTTTTGTTTTCTTCGGTAACAGGATTTTATGGAAATCCTGGACAATCTGATTATGCGATCGCTAATGAAATTCTGAACAAATCAGCCCATATATTTAAGCAAAGTTATCCCTCATGTCATGTAGTCGCTATCAACTGGGGCGCTTGGGATAGTGGAATGGTGACAGCAGAATTAAAGAAGATTTTTCAAGAGCGGAAAATTGAAATAATTCCGATTGCAGTCGGCGCACAAATGCTCGTGAAAGAAATGGATAATACCAATCATGCAACCGCACAAGTTGTCATTGGTAGCCCACTAGTTCCAATGGCTACAGAGCTAGATTCAGAACTACGAACTTATCGTATTCGTCGCCAAATGACATTAGAGGCTAATCCATTTTTACACGATCATACTATTGCTGGTTCTCCAGTTTTACCAGCAACTTGTGCAATGACCTGGATTATCAATGCTTCTGAACAATTATATCCCGGTTATAGATTGTCCAATTACCAAGATTTCAAGGTTTTAAAGGGGATTACTTTTAATGAGACATTAGCGAAGGAACATATTTTAGAAATAGAAGAAATTTCTAAGGTTAATCTTGAAAGAATCGAACTTAAAGCCAAAATTTCGAGTAAAAACCCTGAAGGAAAAATCCATTTTCATTTTAGCGCTCAACTCAATCTCCAGCGAGAAATCCCAGTTGCACCCACTTATGAATCTCTCAATCTCGAACCAGATAATATTATCACCGCTACCGGAAAAGCTTTTTACCAAAATGGTGGGGCTACATTATTTCACGGACCCGGTTTTCAAGAAGTTAAGAGAGTCTTAAACATCAGTCCCGAAAAAATCACTACAGAATGTCTGTGGCCAGAACTCAGCGCCCAGCAACAAGGACAATTCCCCGTCCAATGGGTAAATCCTTATACAACTGACTTGAGTATGCACGCCTTATGGATTTGGACACAACACTTTCATGAAGAAGGTTGTTTACCTGGAAAAGTGGAAAAATTTGAACAATTTGAAGCGATACCACATAACGAAACATTTTACGTTTCTTGTGAAGTGCTAGCTAAGACACCAAGTAGTGCGATCGCAAACTTTATCATACACGATCGCCAAGGTAAAATCTATTCACGAATGCTCGGTGCCCATGCCATTATTTGGTCAATGAAAATGCTCAGAAGTTAGTAATCTTCCTTGACTTTTCACGTCATGTGGAAAAGCTAACGCGAAACCTAACCCCCCAGCCCCCTTCCCTACGAGGGAAGGGGGAGAATTCAAAGCCTCTCCCCTTTTAGGGGAGAGGAATGGAAGTGAGGTTTCCATCTTCAAAGTTTGGGGAACAGCGTAAATCCTGCCTTTTAAATTATCTCTTGCCTAATACCCAAACCCGGAGCATATAAATCGTGGAAAAAATAGCCATTATCGCATTATCATGCCTATTCCCCGATGCTAAAAATCCTGAAGAATACTGGCAGAACATCGTTAATCAAAAAGATTCCACATCCTCTGCAACCGTCGAAGAAATCGGAGTAGATCCGACAATCTTTCACAATCCAGTTAAAGGTACACCAGACAAAACCTATTCCCTCAAAGGCGGATACATCCGCAACTTTCAATTTAATCCATCTGAATACAATCTACCATCAGAATTTGTTACTGGTTTAGATAACACCTTCAAATGGTCATTGTATGCAGCTAAACAAGCAATTGTAAACAGTGGTTATTGGGGTAATCAAACTGTTCTGGCAAAATGCGGCGTAATTTTAGGTAATTTGTCATTTCCAACAAAATTATCTAATCAGCTATTCTCTCCAATTTACCAGCAATCTATTACCCCTGCTGTTAGAGAACTTTTGCAGTATGAAGACTTTGATTTAGCTACTCTCCCAACTACAACCAAAGCATCTTTGTACAATGCGATGATATCTGGTTTACCAGCATCTATCGTTGCTCAAGCTCTATCTCTATCCCAGATTAATTTATGTCTGGATGCTGCTTGTTCATCATCATTTTATGCTATTAAACTAGCATCTCATTATTTATGGTCACACAAAGCTGATGTCATGTTAGCTGGAGCCATAAGTTGTGCAGATTCCCTATTTGTGCGGATGTTATTTTCTGGTGTTCAAGGGTATGCAGAAAACGGTATCAGCCGCCCCTTGGATAAGTCATCTAGAGGATTAATCCCCGCTGATGGTGTTGGGATGGTGATGCTGAAAAGATATTCTGATGCCGTTAGAGATGGCGATAATATTCTCGCCACTATCTGCGGTAATGGACTCTCGAATGATGGCAAAGGTAAACATTTACTGAGTCCTAATCCTAAAGGACAAATTCTAGCTTTTGAACGAGCCTATAACGAGGCGAAATTTAGTCCGAAAACCATCGATTATCTAGAGTGTCATGCAACTGGCACATTACTAGGAGATACAACCGAATTCAATTCCATAGAAACATTCTTTGGTCAAAACCAAGCTGCACCTCTGGTTGGTTCTGCTAAGGCAAATACTGGTCACTTGCTAACTGCTGCTGGCATGGTTGGCTTGACTAAAGTGATTTTGAGTATGTCTCATGGTCTAATTCCAGCAACCATGAATGTTTCAGAACCTTTAGCGTCTGAAAATAGTACAATTTCCGCCGATAAAATTGTTAGAACAGCTACGGCATGGCCGAATAATAACGCATCAATTAAACGGGCAGCTATTAGCGCTTTTGGTTTTGGCGGCACTAATTCCCATCTGATTTTAGAACAAGGAAATACAACACAACCAGTTGAATCAACTGCACCTGTTCCACCTGTAAAAGTCGCCATTGTCGGCATGGATGCCTTTTTTGGTAACTGCAACGGTTTAGATGCTTTTGAACGCAGTATTTATGATGGAACACAGCATTTTACTTCTCTACCGCCTCAAAGATGGCACGGTATAGAAAATCAAGAAAATGTCCTGAAAGAGTACGGTTTAGCAGATGGTAAAGCACCAGTTGGGGCATATATCAAAGATTTTGAAATCGATACTTTATCGTGCAAAATCCCACCGAATGAAATCGAAAAGTTAAACCCACAACAATTATTGCTCCTGAAAGTTAGCGATCGCGCCGTGAAAGATGCGAAACTACAGGAAGGCGGTAATGTAGCGGTTATTGTCGCTGCTGAAACAGAATTCTCTGTGCATCAGCTACAGCAAAGATGGAATTTATCTTGGCAAGTTAAGGACAGCTTACTCAATCAAGGAATTTCTTTACCTGCGGAACAGCTTGCACAACTGGAAACCATCGTTAAAGATAGCATTCACCAACCAGTAGAAATCGGTGAATATGTGAGTCACATCGCCAACATTATGGCGAGTCGAATTTCAGCTTTATGGAATTTCACTGGCCCGGCATTCACCATCAGCGCTGGCGAAAATTCCGCCCTCAAAGCGTTGGAAGTTGCACAAATGCTACTCGCTACGGGTGAAGTTGATGCAGTGGTTGTGGGTGCGGTAGATTTGGCAGGTGGTGTGGAAAATGTCTTATTCCGCAACCAATTTGCACCAATTAATACCGGTGTCAATACGTTGGGTTATGACCAACAAGCAAATGGCTGGACGGTTGGCGAAGGTGCTGGTGCTGTTGTCCTCAAGCGCTACGAAGCTGCTAAGGAAGACAATGAACGCATCTATGCAGTCATTGATGCCATGAGTTTCGCACAAGATAATTCTACTGACAGTAACGCTCTGGTAAAAACTGATGCTTTAGCTATCAGCAATGTCTGCAAACAAGCTTTCCAGATGGCAGATATTCAACCCACAGAGGTTAACTATGTAGAAGTCTTCGGTAGTGGCGTTTCCCAGCAGGATGAAGCCGAAATCACAGGTTTACTCCAAGCTTATCCGAAAGTGGGCAATGGTTTGCACTGTGCATTGGGCAGTGTCAAAGCCAATATCGGCCACACCTATACAGCATCAGGAATCGCTAGCTTAATCAAAACCGCCCTCTGTCTTTATTACAGGTATATTCCCGCCACCCCCAAATGGTCTGGTGTCAAAACACCGCAAGTATGGGAAGGTAGCCCTTTCTATGTGGCAATGGAATCAAGACCTTGGTTTGTCGATAAAGGCGGCACACGCAGAATAGCAGCAATTAATAGTATGGGTATAGATGGGAGTTACGCCCATTTAATCTTATCGGAAGAACCCAGCCAAGAGGAGCGCGACAACAGATATTTGCAACAAATGCCTTTTCATTTGTTCCCCATAGCAGTTAGCGATCGCACCACCATTTCCGATCTTCTAAACAATCTCCAACATACCATTGAAGCGAGTTCTTCTTTATCAGCTACCGCTAGCCAAACATTTGCTACATTTGAACAGCATCCTAATCCTAAATACGTCTTATCAATCACAGGACGTAACACAAAAGATTTACTCAAAGAAATTGAATCTGCCCGCAAAGGTGTAAATAATGCTTTTGAGAACGGCACAGATTGGCAAACACCTTTAGGAAGTTATTTCACAGCGAAACCATTGGGTAAAACTGGAGCAGTTGCTTATGTTTATCCCGCCGCAGTCAATTCTTATATTGGCATTGGTCGCAGTGTCTTCCGTTTATTTCCGAAAGTTTTTGAGGACTTAAAAAGTAACAATCTCTACAATCGGGCTGCCGATGTTGAAAAGTTGGTTTATCCGAGAAGTTTACCTAAATTGACAACTAGGCAACTAGAAACTCTCGAAAAGCAATTGTTAGATGATTCACTGGCAATGTTTGAAAGTGAAATTGCCTTTGCTAGATACATGACGGCAATTTTCCGAGATGATTTTCAAGTCAAGCCGAAATCCGTTTTTGGGTATAGCTTGGGTGAAACTAGTATGATGGTTGCCCAAGGAGTTTGGAGTGATTTTGAAGGCGGAAGTAATACCTTAAATTCATCACCTTTATTTGGCGATAAATTATCTGGGCCGAAAAATGCTGTGCGTGAATATTGGGGATTAACCGATTCACCAAACAACAATTTTTGGAATACTTATGTTCTCATGGCTACTCCATCTCAAGTTAGAGAATGTCTTAAACATGAAAATCACGTCTACTTAACTCAAATCAACACACCAGAAGAAGTATTAATTGCTGGTGATGATGCAGCCTGTAAGCGAGTGATTGAAACTTTAGGTTGCAACGCTTTCCCGGCTCCCTTCGACCATGTGATACATTGTGAAGCGATGCGATCGCAGTACGAGGAAATCAAGAAGGTAAACACCTTACCATCCCAAAATCTCCCCGGTATTGTTTTTTATTCAGCCGCAGATTATCAACCGATCGCACTTGAAAGTGATGCGTTCGCCGGAGGCGTTGGCGAAGCCATCGCGCATAACATCGCCAAAGGATTGTGCCAAGAACTTGATTTTCCGCAATTAGTTAATCGTGTCTACGGTGATGGTGTCAGAATATTTTTAGAAGCTGGTGCAGGTAGTGTCTGTTCACGATGGATTGATAAAATTCTCGGCAACAAAGAACACATCACAGTTTCTCTGAATCGTAGAGGGATGGATGACCATGCTTCAATGGTCAAAGCATTAGCAAAACTACTCAGTCATCAGGTGAATGTGGATTTATCACCACTGTATAGCAAAGCCCAAGAAACTGCTAATTCAAATAAAGCAACATTAAGAACAGTTACCTTGGGAGGGAAAGCGATCGCTGCTACAATTTTGAGCGAAGAAAATCGTAAACTTGTTGAAGATTTGGTTGGGGATATTAAGTGCGATCGCTTCAAAAAACAGCATCCAAACATACCTAATCTCCAACAATCTGAAATCACAGATTTTCTTAAGACTTCTAACCAGATAACCCAAGAAGAAAGTTATTCCCCTAGCATCTTGCCTCAGCCAGAAGAAGTAAAACCGAAAAATATCATTGATAACGGTTTTGAAACGAAAGAACAATTACAATCTTCTGAGTCAAGCGCAATTGGGCAGCAAAATCCTCTTTCTTCGCCACCTGTCATCACTCAAAAAATTAGTAGCATCATCAGCATGTTTGATTTAAATAAGACTCAGTATCAAAAGCTCAATGCTAATAATTCAAAGATAACTAAAGCGCACAGTGCTTTTTTACAAGCTAGACAAGATTATAGTCAACAAATGAGCGAAATCATTCAATTGCAACTAACTTGCGCCCAAAACTTGCTCAACGAAGAATCCTAATAAATCATACCAATTCTCTCTCAACTTGCACTCAACAACTGCTTAACTTATCTCTTCCTTCTCTTCCTTCTCTTCCTTCTCTTCCTTCGCGTCCTTTGCGTCCTTTGCGGTTCGTTTAAAAAAGATTAAGTGCATCTTCCAGAGAATTGGTATTACTCTCTTCCTCTGTGTTCTCTGCGCCTCTGTGGTTCGTTAAAAGAAAATAAAACGTAGACTCCTTTACAGAATCTACATCTATCATCCATTGCTTGTAATCCGAGGGATAACTGCCGTGACAACCGTAGATACGGTACTAAGTAAACACGATAATGGTCTTAACTTCTCTGCCTGGTCTTATAACAAAAACCAGGTTTGGAAAGGTTCTTTAGAAACTGTATCTTTTGAGCAACAAACCATCAAAGATAAATTGATGGTATTAGATAAACCCTGCTACATCGTGAAAGTTGCCGGAAAAATCGGTGTCACAAATGAGGGGTATTTATCCCCAGGTGATAATGGCACAACAGCACAAGTAGAACTGCTAACATTTGCAGCACCAATCCGTATTCAACAATTTGGAGATCCCAATTTTCTCTCCTTTCATGGAGTGAAATATGCCTACGTTACCGGCGCAATGGCTGGCGGAATTGCTTCCGAAGAAATGGTAATTGCACTCGGAAAAGCACAAATTTTGAGTTCCTTTGGTGCAGGTGGTTTAACTCCAGAACGTTTGGAAGCAGCCATAAATCGTATTCAACAAGCTTTACCTCAAGGGCCTTATGCATTTAATTTAATTCACAGTCCCAATGAACCAGCGATTGAACGCCGCGCTGTGGATTTATACCTCAAATATCAAGTGAGAACAGTAGAAGCATCTGCATTTCTCGACTTAACTCCCAACATTGTTTATTACCGTGTTGCTGGATTGGGGTTAAATAAGGCCAATCAAATTGAAATCAAAAATAAAGTCATTGCCAAAATTTCTCGCCGAGAAGTTGCTACTAAATTTCTGCAACCAGCACCAGCCAGAATACTCAAAGAACTTCTTGAACAAGGCTTAATTACTGAGTTACAAGCAACTCTTGCAGCTAAAGTTCCGATGGCTGATGATATTACCGTCGAGGCTGATTCTGGAGGTCATACAGATAACCGTCCCCTGATTTGTTTATTACCTTCTATTATTGCCTTGCGGGATGAGATTCAAGCACAATATCATTACCAAACACCCATTAGAATTGGCGTAGCAGGGGGAATTGGGACACCACAATCAGCATTAGCAGCCTTTATGATGGGTGCTGCTTATATAATGACAGGCTCAATTAATCAGTCATGCATTGAATCTGGGGCTTGTGAACATACCAAAAAGTTATTAGCTCAAGCAGAAATGGCTGATATGATTATGGCCCCAGCAGCAGATATGTTTGAAATGGGAGTCAAATTGCAAGTTCTCAAACGGGGTACAATGTTCCCCATGCGAGCGCAGAAATTATTTGAACTCTATCGCGCTTATGGTTCCATTGAAGAGATTCCTTTGGCAGAAAGAGAGAAATTAGAAAAACAAGTTTTTCGCAAAACTATTGCTGAAGTATGGGAAGGAACTGCGGCTTATTTGTCCCAAAAGAATCCTGAAAAACTTGGGAAAGCAGTCAATAATCCTAAACTGAAAATGGCGTTGATTTTCCGCTGGTATCTAGGATTATCTTCTCGTTGGTCTAGTTCTGGTGAAAAAGGCAGAGAAGTCGATTATCAAATTTGGTGTGGCCCGGCAATGGGCGGTTTCAATGACTGGGTACGCGGTTCCTACCTGTTTGAACCAAATAATCGTCAGGTAGTTGATGTTGCTAATCAAATTATGACTGGTACAGCCTTTTTGTATCGTGTCCAAAATTTGAAAATTCAAGGGCTGCAAGCTGACGATTATTACAGTCAGTATCACCCTGTTCGTTCTACATCCTTGTTGGAGATTTAAAAATGACTATAAAACAGTCTTTCACAGCAGACGATATTCAAGTATTTTTGGTATCTAACTTAGCTAAGTTGCTAGGAGTAGCAACTGATGAAATAGATGTCAAAGAACATTTAGAAAACTATGGGTTGGATTCAGCCCAAGCAATGATTCTAGTCAGTAACTTAGAAAAGTTGCTAGGATTTCAACCATCTCCATTGCTTCTGTGGCATTACCCAAATATTGAAGCCCTTTCACAGCGTTTAGCTGAAGAAGTACAAGAAGGTTCACCAGTTCAAGATACAAAGGTGACATCCTCTAATGCCAATGCTGCACCCTCTGTTTTAGATTTAAGTGCCGAGGCTGTTCTTGACCCTACAATACATCCTGGTGCTGCATCTAATGTGCTTGTGGGTGAACCCAAAAACATCTTTTTGACTGGAGGAACAGGCTTTTTAGGAGCTTTCATCATCCGGGAATTGCTACAAGAAACCGATGCGGATATCTATTGCTTAGTGCGTGCTGCTAATGCCGAAGAAGGCAAAAGCAAACTCCAAAAAAATCTAGAACAGTATGCAATTTGGCAGGAAGAATTTAACTCCAGAATTATTGCTATTGTCGGCGATTTATCTCAACCATTGTTAGGTATTGGTTCGGAACAGTTTCAAATCTTAGCTGCCAATATTGATACTATCTATCATAGTGGTGCTTTGTTGAATTATGTTTTTCCATACTCAGCACTGAAAGCAGCTAATGTTTTAGGAACTCAAGAAGTTTTGAGATTGGCTTGTCAAATTAAAGTCAAGCCTGTACATTACGTTTCTAGTGTTGCTGTTTTTGAATCGACTGCTTATGCTGGCAAGGTTGTTAAAGAACAGGATGAATTCAATCATTGGGAAGGTATTTATCTTGGTTACTCACAAACTAAATGGGTAGCTGAAAAGTTAGTAAAAATTGCTCGTGACCGTGGAGTTCCTGTAACTATCCACAGACCGCCACTGATTTCAGGTGATAGCAAAACAGGCATTTGTAATACACATGACTTTATCAATTTGATGACCAAGGGCTGTCTACAAATGGGAAGTTTCCCTGATGTAGATTATATGTTGGATATGTCTCCTGTAGACTATGTAAGTAAAGCCATTGTTTATCTATCACGGCAGAAGGAATCCATAGGTAAGGCTTTCAATTTACAACATCCTCAACCAGCTGCTTTGAAAATGCTAGTTGAGTGGATACGCTCTTTTGGTTATTCAGTTGAGATGATTCCTTATGAAAAATGGCAATCAGAGTTAATCAATAATGTGTCTTCTGTTGATAATCCTTTGTACACTCTGCGACCTTTTTTACTGGAACGTTGGTCTGATGAACAATTGACTATTCCTGATTTGTACTTGCAAGCTAGAAGACCCCATATTAGCTGCCAAGATACTCTCCATGCACTAGCAGGAAGTTCTATTGTTTGTCCTCCAATTGACTCTCAATTGTTTATGACTTATACCGCCTACTTGATTCAAAGTGGCTTCTTGAATATCGCTTAGAAATTCACAACTTGCGTAGGATGTGTTAGGGAAGTAACGCACCCTACTATAGCGCTTCTTGATGGAAGCAATACACTTTGACCTCACTTCCATTCCTCTCTCCTAAAAGGAGAGAGACTTTGAATCTTACTCCCCTTCCCTTGCTGGGAAGGGGCTGGGGGTTAGGTCTGTATTGCACTCAAAATAGAAGCCTTATAATAGAAGTTTTCCATTTTATTTAGACCAGGTTTTTTAAAACTCAGTACTACTGAATAGCCAATATTTCAGATGCCAGCAACAACTCATACACCACCAGCGGCAATATAATTGCCCTGTTTTTTTATGCTCAATCATGTAAATTTTTAGTATTCACCCCTTGACAGAAGCAATTGAGGATAGAATGGTTAGTGTCGGGCATAAAAGTTTGATTTTACCTGCTGGCTGTTGTGAGTAATCAAAAGCCAGTGCTAGTAGTTTGAAGTAACCGAACTTCTTTAATGCCCAACTTCTTCGATGCATAAATCCTAAATTTGCGTTTGGATTGCTACATCTATCCAAGGCATCACACAAGCATTTGAAAGGGTAATAACTCAAGGCATTTCTCGTCATTTGAGATATTACGCATACTTAATTGTAGAACGAGAACGACTGTAAATGCAACACAGCTTCATCAAATTGAATTCACCAACATTCTTACATGAACACAACACATCAAAGACAGAGCAAAAAAACTGCTCTTATTACTGGGGCAGCCGGTGGAATTGGCTACGAATTAGCATGTATTTTTGCTGCTCATGATTACAATCTGGTATTAGTAGACAGAAACGGCCTAAAGCTTGTAGAAATTGCAGTTAAATTCCAAAAAGAATTTGGAATTTTTGTCAAGGCTATTGTTAAGGATTTATCTATATCAACAGCTCCTGAAGAAATTTTCACGGAGTTGCAAAAAGCCGATATTAATGTTGACGTGCTGGTAAATAATGCCGGATTTGGTATCTATGGATTATTTCACGAAACAGACTTAGCTACTGAATTGGAAATGCTACAGGTAAATTTGGTGTGTCTCACCCATTTAACCAAGCTATTCGTGAAGCACATGGTAAAGCAAGGTGAGGGAAAAATCTTAAACGTCGCCTCAGCTGCTGCTTTTCAACCTGGGCCTTTGATGGCGGTTTATTTTGCTACTAAAGCTTATATATTATCTTTTTCAGAAGCGATCGCTAATGAATTAGAAGGTACAGGTGTCACTGTGACAGTTCTTTGCCCAGGCTCAACCGCATCTGCTTTTCATGAAAGAACCGGGATGGCTGACTCTAAGTTGCTCAAGGGTAAGAAAATGATGGATGCACGAACAGTAGCTGAAGTTGGTTTTCGTGCCTTAATGAAGGGTCAAACCATTGTCATTCCTGGTTTACTCAATACAATACTTGCAAAATGCGTTAGATTTGTACCTAGAAACCTGGTGACAAAAATTGTAAGAAATATGCAGGAAGATAAGTAAGCAGGTTGTCATTTGTCATTTCTCCGCAAAATCTCTCTTGTTTCACGCAGGAGATGAGTTTAATCAACATCAATACTGCCAACACTTCAAATCCCAGCCAAAATTTTCTATAGCAACGGCAGCAACATAATTGTTAGCCGGCAGTAATTCAAAAAGACTCCAGTCTTCAGTTATCTGTAACTTAGCTGGTTCTGTGGGAGTTAGCGACACTTCAATTTGCTCTAACTGCGATAGTCCGTCTCCAGTTGCTTTTAAATAAGCTTCCTTACAAGTCCAGTAACGGAAAAATACCTCTTGCTGTTGGTTGGGAGATAGCGATCGCAACATCTCATATTCTCTCGGTAAAAAGAACCGTTTGGCAAGAGCTTCCAAATCAGACATCGGGCGAATATATTCTAGGTCTACACCAATTTGGCGGGTGCAATTCACCGCACACAAACCCAACCCTTGGGAATGAGACAAGTTAAACGCCAGTCCACTCTCGACAAATGTATCTCCTAATACAGGTTTGCCACGGTGTTGATAATTAAACTGAACTTGTAGCGGCTGGATACTCAAATAGCGACCTAATATAGTTCGCAGAATACCACGACCAGCGATGAAACGCTGCCGATGTTCCTGAAAATAGAACCGTTCAGCACGAGCCGTTTCGTCACTGGAAAGAGTTGCTGCTAAATTTTGCAGCTGTGGTTCTGGTTGGTCAAGGTCTATGCGCCAGACATGAATCTCAGCCGGTAACAAAGTTAAATCTGTCGGTGCAGGTTGCCAAATATCATTAGGAGCAGTCATTGAGTCAAAAAGTCAAGGGAGTTGTACTTTAGTAGTTTGTTTAATTACGACAATTATTATGGGTGGATCTGGTTTGACGCTTTAGCGCTACTATCTAATTCGCTAGATTAACGCGATCGCTTCGCAGGTTCAACGCGGGGTCACAGCTTTCTCGGCTATGATCTGGCAGCGAAGCTACCACTGTAACGTTTGCAGCGTTCCAGCTAACCGCACTCGAACAATCACGCCCTTGCTATCTTAAATCTTTTCACTGCCAAATAATTTTTATCAGAAAGTGTTAAATCTGGAACAAAAAAACCTTGTCAAAGCTTGTTAAAAACCTATTAGAACTACTTTTTTAGAAAACATAGTGAGGATGAATGATTATTAATTTGGAGTACTTTACCTTCTTTGTGCTACTTCTGGCAGCGCTGCTATTAGCAATTAGGCAAATGAGCGTTGCTTTGGATGAAGTAGATATTGAGCGCTTTACTCTCTGGACAGGTATTGCCTCTGTCATTGCTGGTTTACCAATAATATTGTGGTAGCTTCTCAGTCAATGCCAGCCTCTCCATTGCAATAGTTTATTTAGGACAAGTAGTAAAAACAAGCTAATCTGTTCACTTTTAGGGCTGCATTCACCTGAGCCTCACTCAAATCATACTCAGCAGCAATTTGCTCTGCTGATAATCCCCATTGTTGAGATGCGATCGCCAAAGTCTGTACCCGCAAGCCAGTTCCATGCAGTACTGGCGCTGCTAAACCACTAGCACCCCGACGATAAGTAAGCTCAGGAAACACAGGATATTCATGATGCTCAGTTAAAATCTCGACCTTTTCAGCTACAGCCGAGACAATAAATTCCTCAAGAGAAACGCCAAGGCTTGCAGCACATCTTTGGGCTTCTTGTCTTAACAGAGGGGGCAAATTAAAAGAGTCAGATATCATCAATATATTCTTCCTAGCCAGCTAACAATAATATCTTGCTTTAGCCTTTCCTATCTTAACCTTTGCCATGAAAGGCAATCCTAATATAGGACTCCTATTTAATTTTTAAGCATTTCTTCTCTTCCTTGTCTTCCTTCTCTTCCTTCTCTTACTTTGCGACGGCAGTCGCTACAACGGGGGGAACCCCCGCAACGCGCTGCCTCTTCTTTGCGTCCTTTGCGGTTCGTTAAATTACGAATTACGCTGTTTCTCCAACCATTGTAAAATTCGATTCCATGCCCACCAAGGGTCAGAGTCTTGTACTTTACGCTGGCAATTTTTGCTACTCAAATAGCCAACATGCCCGCCGTACCGAGTGAGTAACAAATCTATTGCGGGATTGCGATCGCAGGCTTCTTGTAATTCCGGTATGATGGCTGGGTCAAAAAGTGGATCATCGGCAGCATAAATAATCAAAGTCGGTTTCGAGATTTGCGGCAATATTTGTAAAGCACTACTAGCTTGGTAATATGCTTCCACAGAAGAAAAACCTAGTCGCTTAATTACCAGTTCATTATCAAAACCCCAAATACTGTTTGCCCGTTCAATCGCTGCTGGGTCAATACTTCCAGGATGAGCATCATGTATTCGCCATGCCAGTTTTTTTAAATTCTGTGCAATCCCTGCTTCCAAATATCTGCCGAAGGGCTTTGTAACTAGATAAGATAGCGATCGCTCCGAATCCAAACTGGGACAAATCACCATACCACCGCCAATATCGCTATCTTCTAGTCCTAAATCTCCATACTCCCTAATCACTTCACCAGCAACTTTCAACGCCCATAGCGCCAATTGCCCTCCTAAAGAAAACCCTGTAAACCAAAATTTTCCCGGACATCCCATTGCCTTAGCAGCGGCGGCAATGCGAACAAAATCTTCCCCCTCATACAAACCATCAGAAGTCAGAGTCGGCGACAATTGGGCGGTTTTGCCGTGGGCACGCCAATCAAATAACACCATAGCGTATCCTTGAGCGTAGGCTTTACGTCCTAGCACTCTCAAAAACCATTCTGTCTCTAACTCACCAGTAATGCCATAAGTACCGATAATCGTGCTATGAGCATTTTCCGGGATGGCAACCAAGCCAAAAATTGGCACACCTTGGCCACCAACAAAGATTTTCTCATGATAAGACGGTTCTGGTAATAGAGTAGTACTTTCCCAGTAACGTTTTCCCCACAAAGCGGTGTACACAGTCATCATCACACCGTTTTGTAAAAACCAAGACGGATTGTAGGGGGGAGTATAACACATCATAGACTATAAGATTTCGTGTAGTTGAGTCTTGATTTCACAGTCATTTAATCTTAATATTTATGTAAGATTTAAAAACCTTTTCATAATCGAGTGAAAAATCTTTGTATCTATACAAAGGTTGTTATTTATCCTTAATAAGTAGTAATAATTTTTTAAGAATGCCGAGGATTCTTGTCATAGACGATGACCCAGCGATTTCAGAACTAGTTGCCGTCAACTTGGAAATGGCTGGCTACGATGTAAGTCAAGCTGAAGACGGCATCAAAGGTCAAGCGCTGGCTCTCCAGTTACAACCAGACTTGATCATGCTCGATTTGATGTTGCCCAGAGTAGATGGGTTTACCGTTTGCCAACGCCTGCGGCGCGACGATCGCACCTCTGAGATTCCGGTGTTAATGTTGACGGCTTTGAGCCAAACTCAGAACAAGGTGGAAGGCTTCAATGCTGGCGCAGATGACTACCTCACCAAGCCTTTTGAAGTTGAAGAACTGCTGGCGCGGGTGCGGGCACTTTTGCGGCGTACTGACCGCATTCCCCAAGCAGCAAAGCATAGTGAGATTCTCAACTATGGCTCACTCACCCTCGTTCCCGAAAGATTTGAGGCAATATGGTTCAATGACACGGTGAAATTGACTCACTTAGAATTTGAGCTACTTCACTGCTTGCTGCAACGCCACGGTCAAACAGTTTCTCCCAGCGAAATCCTCAGAGAAGTTTGGGGTTACGATCCTGATGACGACATTGAAACGATTCGAGTCCATATTCGCCACTTGAGAACCAAGCTAGAACCAGATCCCCGCCACCCCCGCTATATCAAGACAGTGTATGGTGCTGGATACTGTCTGGAGTTACCCGGTATACCTCCATCAATTGAAGGGGCTTCGGTAACAGTCGTAGAATGAAATCACCCTAAATTACCTTAACTAAACCATCACTTAGGCAAGAACTCTCAGAAACTCTTATTCCTTACCGTTTAGTTAAGGTAATTGGTGGGATTTTCCGGTGTGTAGAGAGGTTGCAATGCAACGTTTCTACAAGCGTTATCGACAGGGAAATTATTTAGGACTTACGCACAAGAGATCCCCCAACCCCCTTAAAAAGTGGGCTTTTAGGATTCCCCCCTTTTTAAGGGGGTTAGGGGGGATCTAGGTTTTAGGTTTGCAGTGTGTAAGTCCTGTTATTTTATCCCAAGGGTATTTAGTCTAAAATAAGCGATGAGAGTTACCTTAAAACCACAGTCACTCATGAGGTAAGATTCTGTCCCCAGTTTTGGGATCAAATACAAACAACTGATTTAAATCGAGTTGTAGAGAAAGGCGATCGCCTGGACGCAAACGCACATCAGAGCCTACCTGAATATTCAACACCACCGCCGAACCAGGTAAACCAGCACGAATCAAAGTTTCTCTTCCCAAAGGTTCCACGACTTTAACTTGAACTGATAACAATCCTGAGTTTTGAGTACTGTTAGCGGATAGCTGTTGTTCAGCCCGTTCTGAATCAGTGTTGATTTTTATATGCTCTGGACGAATCCCCAAATCAAAACTGTGTCCCTGACGCAACTGGAATTTTTCTTTGACAACTGCTGGAATTGCTAATAACTGTCCACTGACATCAAAACCGTTATTTTCATAGATTGCAGGTAAGATATTCATTGGCGGACTGCCTAAAAAACTTGCCACCATCTGATTAGCAGGACTTGTATAAATAGTTTGGGGATCGCCGATTTGTTGAATCCGCCCGCGATTTAGCACGACAATTTTATCAGCCAAAGTCATCGCTTCAACTTGATCGTGGGTGACGTAAATAGTTGTAATGCCTAACTCTTGATGTAACTGTTTCAATTCTGCCCTGGTATCATCGCGCAATTGGGCATCTAAATTAGATAAAGGTTCATCAAGTAAAAACACTTGTGGTTCACGAGCGATCGCTCTCCCTAATGCTACCCGTTGTTGCTGTCCCCCAGAGAGTTGTTTGGGTTTACGATCCAGCAGGTGATCTAGAGAAAGCGATCGCGCCACATTCATCACCCGTTCTTGAATGATTTTCCGGTCAACCTGACGCATTTGCAAGCCAAAGCCGATATTTTGCGCCACACTCATGTGAGGATAGAGAGCGTAGTTTTGGAAGACCATCGCCACATCCCGTTGTCTGGCTGGGATATTATTCACCAAGCGATCGCCAATAAAGAGTTTACCAGATGTGGCAGTTTCTAAACCCGCGATCGTTCGCAAAATTGTAGACTTACCACAACCCGATGGCCCGACTAAAACCCAAAACTCGCCATCAGGAATTTCAAAGGTAATATCCTCAATAGCGGTGACGTTATTGAATCGACGCTTAATATCTTCTAAACGAACGTTTGCCATTATCCAATTTGATATTTTCAGTTTGGGATCTGCGGCACTTCCAAGTCAGCATTAGGGGCTTTTATTTGTCCCATCCGAGGAACTGTGAGGCTGCTTTGTCAGTGCAGAAACTTGGTTTTCCTGCACAATTCTAATCAGAAATCTTAGAGCCTCATTGACGGCATCAGCATTAGGAAAAACCTCTGCAACATCAGGTTCTAAACGAATTGTTGTCTTACCAAAGCTTTTTCGTTCAGGGCCGAAGTTTCTGACCCTTAAACTCTTTAAGTCATATTCTGATCGCAAATCGTCTTCCATTTCTGGCTTACCCTTCTTCATAGGCTTCTCGCTCGGATCGCGTTACTTCTCTTGCACTAATAAGACGAATCGATTTTCCTCTCTCGGTATACGACATGATTAGTAAGCGTCCCCGACTTGACTCTCCAATAATAAGGTAACGCTCCTCATCATCAGAGTGGTCTGGATCATAGAAGTTAACATAGAGCGGATCATCGAAAACAGTTTTGGCTTCTTCAAAGGAAACCTGATGTTTTAAAAGATTTATTGCCGCTTTGTTTTCGTCCCACTCAAACCTCATGGAATTATTAAATCACCCTTTGTACGTAGGCTCAAAATCATTTTTCTGGATTATTCGACCAAGCTGGATGAGAGAGTAAAGAAGCAAAGACTCGTACCCCGCGAAGTTGATTAGAGAGGGGTAAGTGACCTCTAGGCGCACTCAAATCCCAGGTAAACTCGTTAGGGTATCGCGTCCAGATGTTACCTGCTTTCCAGCCAATTTTCGGCCAGAAATTCTCCCAATTTTTACCCAAACTCAACCAGATTTCTCGCTGTACTGAAAAGCCAAACTTACCTTCGGAGTGGACTAACCAGAGGTTGTTAATGGTTTGCAAGTCAACAGCCGAGACATTTTCTACCTCACTAAAATACAACCATTTTCGTTGTACAGCCGTTGGCCCTGATAGTTCACACATTTTTTCGATGGTGACGCGATCGGCTGCTTGGAAGTCTTGAGCCGCCAATAGCTGTTGCAAAGAATTGTAGTTAATCCCGCACTCTGATTTTAGAGGTACAATTCCCTCAGGAAAACAGGAGCGCAAAAATTCTTTGGCTTGAGGTGCATCAGAGTTATAAAGGACTTGATAAGCTTTGCCATCAACCCAAGTAGCTGGGTTCTCACGTCGTTTCAGTAAAAATTCCATCAACACGTCTAATCCCTCATTACCCAACTCAGCTAACTGTGGGATTATCTGTTGTTGGACTTTTTCAGACCCAGCGATTAACGGTTGTCGGAGGGAGTCGATGTCATTTGCAGGGTCTGATAAAATCATTGGGTCTGTCATGCCATTCTCGTGTTAGCGGTCAGTGAAAGAGTGGTAAGCTATCGGGCTTCTCCAAGGTGAAGCACTGATAGCGAAAAGTAGTTTACTATTTTTGATCGTACAAAATTGCGATCGCTTCACTGAATCCCACACTTAATCCCCAAATAATGTACAAGGGGAATAGGGGGAAAATCTGCGCCTGATGGCTTGGTATACAAAAGACACAGTAAAATATGCCAGCCTTGCCACATAAGGATTTTTTGACTTGCAGCGTATCCATTAGGAGTGTGTGAACTATGTACGACAAGATTACCCCCCCCGCAGCCGGAGCAAAAATCACCTTCAAAAATGGTGAACCAATCGTACCGGACAATCCAATTATCCCCTTTATTCGGGGCGACGGCACAGGTATAGATATCTGGCCTGCTACCCAAAAGGTGCTAGATGCTGCGGTAGCCAAAGCATACAAAGGTCAACGCCAAATTAGCTGGTTCAAGGTTTACGCTGGGGACGAAGCCTGCGATTTATACGGGACTTATCAATATTTACCTCAAGATACTCTCACGGCAATTGAAGAATATGGTGTAGCTATTAAAGGGCCTTTGACTACTCCCATTGGGGGGGGGATTCGTTCTTTAAATGTGGCGCTGCGGCAAATTTTTGACTTGTATGCCTGCGTGCGTCCTTGCCGCTACTATGCAGGTACGCCCTCACCCCACAAAAATCCTGAAAAGCTGGATGTAATTGTTTATCGGGAGAATACGGAAGATATTTATTTAGGGATTGAGTGGCGACAAGGTAGTGAAATCGGCGATCGCTTAATTAAAATTATCAATGAAGAACTGATCCCCGCCACCCCAGAACATGGGAAAAAACGAATTCCTCTTGATTCTGGTATTGGCATTAAACCCATCAGCAAAACTGGTTCCCAGCGCCTAGTCAGACGTGCCATCAAACACGCCTTGCTATTGCCCAAACACAAGCAACAGGTGACTTTGGTGCATAAGGGCAACATTATGAAGTACACCGAAGGCGCTTTCCGCGATTGGGGTTATGAATTAGCAATCAGTGAATTTCGCCCAGAAACTGTCACTGAACGGGAATCTTGGATTTTGAGTAACAAGGAAAAAAATCCGAATATTTCCTTAGAAGAAAACGCCCGCCAGATTGATCCGGGGTTTGATTCTCTCACCGAAGAGAAACAAGCGGAAATTGTCAAGGAAGTTGAAACTGTTCTTAACTCAATCTGGGCAACCCACGGCGATGGCAAATGGAAAGATAAAGTTTTGGTGAATGACCGGATTGCTGACAGTATTTTTCAACAAATCCAAACTAGACCGGATGAGTATTCGATTTTGGCGACGATGAACTTAAACGGCGATTACTTGTCTGATGCCGCCGCCGCCATTGTTGGTGGTTTAGGAATGGGGCCAGGGGCAAATATTGGCGATGCTAGTGCCATATTTGAGGCTACCCACGGCACCGCACCCAAACACGCCGGTTTAGATCGGATTAATCCTGGTTCACTGATTTTGTCTGGTGTGATGATGCTAGAATTTCTGGGTTGGCAAGAAGCCGCAGACTTAGTTAAGAAAGGTTTAAGCGATGCGATCGCAAATAGTCAAGTCACCTACGATTTAGCCCGGTTGCTAGAACCGCCAGTTGAACCCTTAAAATGTTCTGAATTTGCCGAGGCAATTATTCAGCATTTTGATTAATTATAGGACTTACGCATTGACAGAAAACGCCAAGTGTGTATGATGCAAAAACCGGATCTGTGGTAGGGGTTTAGCATTGCTCATACGTGTCAACTTAACGTGAAAGTTAGTCTAGAAGCAGCTTTTAGAGATTATCTCGTTCCCAGTCTCCGACTGGGAATGCATTCCGAGAGGCTCCGCCTCAAGACTTGCGGCAGAGCCGCTATGAGATGCATTTCCAGCCAGAGGCTGGAAACGAGGTTTTAAAAGGCTTTCACCTTAAGTTGACACTAATGAGCAATGCTAAACCCCTACGGCGCGGATCTATTTAGGGCTTGCTGAATAGATATGGAAAGGAGTTCACGCTAACTCGGTTTTATAACCGCAAGTGCTAACATCATTTAGAGAAATTGAGAAGCATTGTCCGAGCTAAAAAACTGATTTTTCGTTAAATCAACTTTTTCATCTTCTTCAGCTTCTTCATCTCTCAATGGCGTGTTTCTTTTCTCCTTCTCCAAATTTTTATCCAAATACATTAAAACGTCGTCTGAAACCCTTCTCAGTATTTCGATTTCATAATCAGCAATCACTTTTGGGAATACCTGATTAACCTCTTTCTGCAAATCAGGTAATATTCGCGTTTTATTGTTCAACCTAGTAAGAGGAATATTGCTAGATTTTATTATTCCTTTAGCGTTTACTATCAGCCACCCTGATAGCGAATTTATTGGCAAGACTGCGAATGCTGTTTTATATCCTTCATCCTCTTTTTTTTTCAATCCTTCCACATCCTTCTCACCAAGCTGCACACTATCTTTAATTGTTGTCTTTACTTCAACAGAGAAATTAGGATATTGTGAGTGATTCCAAATGTCTATGTCTACGCCCTGAGAAGAATAATTTTCTACTTGAAACCCTAATCGGCAGAAAGTGATCGCCAATAAAATCTGGCAAGTCTTTCCAAATCCATTATCTTTTTTAGATTTGGCATTCAAGTGTAGCGAAATCTTCTTCAGGGCATCGTAGGTATCTACATTCATTTCCTACTCCACTGTGATGGAGGGGCCAGCATCTTCAGTCCAACCTTCTAGTCGATAGACTTTTCTCGGCTTGGTTAACTTGCTATTCAAGTGAGTAGCAAAATCATCTTCGGATGTAGCTATGATTAATTGCTTGTTTTTCAGTACGTCATTCAAAACACCAGCCAGCCTTTCTTTATGTGCTGGATCAAGGTTTTGAGATGGATCATCTAAAACCATGAAGTTGATATTGTGAGTTAAATTGTTAGAGGTTGCTAATCCCAGAAATATACTCAATGCTGCACAGTTAATGTCGCCTTTATTTAAAATCCGCAAGGCAATTTCAGTCTCTCCCTTTCCAACTGCCATCACTTCATACTTGTCCGAATCTATTTTGATATCTGGATAATCAGTGCGGACAGCTAATTGACGATAAATGTTGGAGATTAGATTTTTGGTGGATTCTATTTTCTCTTTGGCAGAAGTTCGGAGTACATCTTCAATAGCTTCCCCAATAGTCACTATAGAGTCGCAAAGAGAAGATAATTTCTCGCGTTCGGATTCAAATTGCTTATATTCAGGGCTATCTTGGATCTCAAATAGCTTTTCAACTTCTTGTCGCCGCTGGAGTATATTGGTAATTCGTTTGATATCTTCTAGTTGTTCTTCAATGATGTCAATCCGATGATTTCCTTGCTGAATAGCTTGTCGAATCTCTGCTAAATCTTTACTCACCTCAGTAATTGCTTGTTCGAGTAAAACCAAAGGATCTGCCTCCTCGGAAAGTTCTGTTTCCAAAGCTACTGCAATCGCCTTTTTTGCATCTCGAACATCTTGACGTTTGTCTTCTAAGTCGCGTTGGAACTGCTCAAATTTCTTGATAACTCCCGACAAGGCTGATAATTCTGTTTCAAGTCTGCTTATTTCTGTTTCAAACGGTTTTATCTCTGATTGCATTTCCTTTTGTAATGCTTCTATTTGCTGCCGAAGTTTACTAGGAGTAATTTTATTAGAACAAACTGGACAGTGCGACTCGGTATCTTGTCCAGAATCCAAAAACTTTAGTGTCTCCCTAATCACCCCTGCCTTGTTGTTGATTGTGTAAAGCCGTTCCCTGACTACTGGTAGATGTTCGTTCTCAATTTGGTTTTTCTTAGCTAATACAGATGAGAGAGTTCCGTGTTTATCTTTAAATTTCTGAATCTGCTGATCTTGTTGCTTTTCAGCATTACGCTTGCCATCGAAACTAACTTTCAAACGAGTTAGTTCATTTTCCTGACTGAGCAAGGCTTTCTGCCTTTCAACGTCCGGCTGCTCATTGCGTAGCTTTTTGATAGCTTGCTTGCCTGATTTTAAAAACTGTTCTAAGTCTTCATTGGTCTGATATTTAGGCAGCATTGGCAACAACAAACTATAGTCATTAGCAAACCTCTGCATTGTTTCAGCAACAGTTTTACAACGGGACTTTGCCCCGTCTAGTGTTAGTTCTTTTTCTGCAATGTCATGGCTCATTGCCTCCTCTTTAGCAGTAGCTAAGTCTCCTTGCTTAATTTTTTTTGCGGTTTCTATTTTGTTATGAATTTGGGCATAATCCTGATCAATTTTCTTAAATTGGTCGGTGGCTTTAGCATTTTTAATCCCTTCGGCAAGATTACGCCAATTCGTTAATCCCATGAGCCTATCAAGGGCATTACGCCGTTCTTTGGGTTCTTGGACGAGTAATGCATTTATCACCTCTTGATGAAGATAAATACAACTCATATAGTCACTTAATTCGACACCAAGTAACACCGCTAAACGGTTTTCATCTTCATGAAGAGTTCCATCCTCGGTTTGATAATAGAATGATGGTTTTCCCCTTCGCTTCCGATCGCAACGATATACTTTGAGCAATTCCCCGTCGTCCCGCTCAATAGATGTTAAGCGACTTGCTTTAGCTGAGATTTTACCAATTCCCCTGGTGCGATCGCTCCATTTTCTGTAATGATGGCTGTAATCAACTCAGCCGGAGTCACATCAAAAGCTGGGTTGTAAAAATCTACACCCGCAGGTGTGAGAATGGTATCGCCAACTTGATAGATTTCAGTTGGATCGCGTTCTTCAATGGGAATTTTGCTGCCATCGGCTAATTCAAAATCAACGGTGGAAAGGGGTGCAGCCACAAAGAAGGGGATATTATGGGCTTTAGCTGCGATCGCTAAACTATACGTACCAATTTTATTAGCAGTGTCGCCATTAGCAGCAATTCGATCAGCACCCACAACTACAGCATGAATCAAACCCTGTTTCATGCAATGGGCTGCCATATTATCAGTAATTAATGTCACGGGAATACCTTCTTGGATACATTCCCAAGTGGTGAGTTTTGCGCCTTGTAAGCGGGGACGGGTTTCGTCGGCAAATAAACGTTCTAAACGTCCTTCCCTCCAAGCCGAACGCACAACACCTAAAGCAGTGCCATATCCAGCGGTAGCTAGCGCCCCAGCATTACAGTGAGTAAGCAGCGTCAGCTTTTCTGGGGTAGTGGGCAAGACTGCCAAACCATTGTCACCAATTGCATGACAGGTTTGCAAATCTTCAACGTTGATTGCTTGGGCTGTTTGGAACAGGGTTTGCTTAATCTCTTCTACTGTTCCCAGCGTTTCGTAGGCGGCTGTCATCATCCGGCTAATTGCCCAAAATAAATTCACCGCCGTCGGACGAGTAGAACGCAACAACTGGGCTACTTTATCTAAGTGTTGCAAAAATTTGGTGCGATCGCTTGTGGCAATTTCCCTCGCACCAAGATACATTCCATACGCCGCAGCCACACCGATTGCCGGCGCACCTCGCACAATCATGGTTTTAATCGCCCGCGCCATATCTTCACTGCGATGAATTTCTACAAATGTATATTCGTTGGGTAAGCGAGTTTGGTCAATTAATGACACCGATTCGTTGTGCCAAATAACGGGATAAACCTGGTTTGTAGAAGGTGTCATAGAAAGAGTTGATTAATAAGCATCAAATCGCTAATTAGTGCTTGTTAGCACTTTGGTAGTTTAACACGCTACATTGATGTCAGCTAAAGGATGAAGTCTGCCAATCTTTTCTTTCAATTGCCAATAAGTTTTCTTCCACCCACTTGCCATGCTTCTGAAAACCCTGTGGGATATAGCGAACAAATTTCATCCCAATCCTTTTTAATACTTTCTCACTACTCCTATTCCATAAAGCATGGTACGCTTCAATACGATCTGCTGCCAAAACCGTGAAACCAAACTTGATAATAGCTTGAGCGGCTTCTGTCATATAACCTTGACTTTGGTGTTCTGGATGTGTCCAAAAACCGAGATTCCAAATCCGAGCTAATTCATGATTTTTTCTAATAGAAATTCTACCGATAAATGTACTCGTACTGGCACATTCAATTGTGAAAGTATAGGCTGAATCAGATTCCCAAGATTGCAAACTTTGTTGAAGGTGTTCGTGAAGTTCTTCGATGAATTGTGGAGGTTCCCAAGGCATACCATCGTTAAACCCTAGAAACTGCGTAGCCGAAAACACGTATGGAATATCTTGGGAAGAGACACATCTGAGGATACAGCGCTCAGTCTTAATTCGATATGTTATGGGTATTTTCATGTATTCAAAGCTAATTTTCATTAGTTGCCTAGAGAAATTGATACTCAAAAAAATAACCTCTAAAACAGAGGTTATTTTCATAAGATTATTCTAGGAAATAGACGATGTACTTAAACAAAATTAACTAAACTACAGCCGATACTTGCTGCTTAAAGAAAGCTTGCAACACTCTCTCTGCTATTTGATGGCTAGTTAAACCTAATTCTGTCTTAGATTCATTCGGTTCAGCATGATCTACTAACACATCTGGTACACCAAATCGCTTGACAGGAACTAGAATATCTGCATCTAGTAAAGCTTCCGCGATCGCACTACCAAAGCCACCCATGATACAACCTTCCTCCAAGGTGATAACGCGGCCGATTCTCTTAGCTAAAGGCAAAATCAACTCGGTATCCAAAGGCTTAACGAAACGGGCATTAATTACAGTTGCTTCAATGCCGTGTTCACTGAGAATTTCAGCGGCTTGCATTCCTGGATAGACCATTGTGCCATAGGCGACGATTAACACGTCATCGCCAGTACGCAGAATTTCTCCTTTGCCGATTTCCACAGGTTCCCAACCTTCCTCCATCAGGGGGACACCGTAGCCATTGCCACGAGGATAACGCATAGCGATCGGCCCACTGGTATGGTTAACACCAGTTACGATCATGCTTTGCATTTCTGCTTCGTCCTTGGGTGCCATCATTACCATGTTGGGAATGCAACGCAGATAGGCAATGTCATACATACCTTGGTGGGTGGGGCCATCAGCACCGACAATTCCTGCCCGATCCAAGCAGAAGAATACTGGCAGGCTTTGGATGCAGACATCGTGAATTATCTGGTCATAGGCGCGTTGCAGGAAGGTAGAATAAATAACGGCGATCGGGCGCATACCCTGAGTTGCAAGTCCCGCAGCTAGCGTAATCGCGTGTTGTTCAGCAATGCCGACATCAATATATTGATTGGGCAATTTTGCTTGAAGTTTATCTAAGCCTGTCCCCGTTGCCATCGCCGCAGTGATCCCGATGATTTTCGGGTTTTGTTCGGCAAGTTTCACCAGAGTGTGAGAAAAGACTTTGGCATAAGCCGGGGGTTTGGGTTTAGTGGAAGGAATCGCTTTGCCAGTTGCGACGTTGAAGGGGCTTTGGGCGTGGTAGCCAACTTGATCTAGTTCGGCAATTTCATAGCCTTTGCCCTTGACTGTTGCTACGTGTACCAAAACTGGGCCTGGGATCTGATGTGCCTGTTGAAAAGTGGCAATCAATTCTTCGAGATTATGCCCATCCACTGGCCCAATGTAGGTAAAGCCGAGTTCTTCAAAAACTGCACCTACCTTGGGAACAGCCAAACGCTTCATCCCTTCTTTGATGCGTCCGAGTTCGGGAGACAGGGATTCGCCAACGAAGGGAATTTGCTTTAACTGTTCCTCCAGATTATCTTTAATAAATTGCACCGGTTGGCTGAGGCGCATTTTGTTGAGATAGCGGGGAATTGCGCCGACGTTGCGAGATATGGACATGTCGTTGTCGTTGAGAACAACCAACAGGTTAGTTTTCGGCATGTGTCCAGCATGGTTGATGGCTTCTAAAGCCATACCGCCAGTCAGTGCCCCATCGCCAATCACAGCAACGGCTTTAAATTTTTCTCCTTTTAAGTCTCGCGCTAAAGCCATACCCAATGCCGCTGAAATACTTGTAGAAGCATGTCCAGCGCCAAAATGGTCAAACTTATTTTCACAGCGTTTGAGATAACCTGCAACTCCGTCTTTTTGTCTGAGGGTGTGGAAGCGATCGTAACGTCCTGTAAGCAGTTTGTGGGGATAAGCCTGATGTCCTACATCCCAAATCACTTTATCCCGATCTAAGTCCAGTGTCTGGTAAAGTCCTAGTGTTAATTCAACAACACCCAACCCTGGCCCCAAGTGTCCACCATTAACTGCTACCGTTTGGAGATGCTTATCTCGAATCTGACGGGCAATCTGTTGCAGTTGGCGAACAGATAAACCGTGCAACTGATTAGGATGGGTGATTTCGCTCAAATGCATATTATAGGGTTTTCCTCTCTAACTTCACGTTTTCGGTATTTTGATTTTCCCACGGTCGGGTTATCCACATAATCAAACTCTTACATTGTTACTAAGTTGTAGTGGAAAGTATAACTTCGTAATTGATAATGGTGAAAAATTTGTTACCTATTAACAATTCGTCAAAATGAGCTTGCAATCAGCTAAAGTCATAACACATTTGTCAATCAGTAATGCTACTTAAAAAGACTCTATGTTCTGTATAAAAAACCAAGTTTTTTAGGGGAATTTGCGGGAATTCACTAGAGCCTATCCCACTAATGTAAAAATGTGGAAATCTGCTTCTTGCTTGAGTTGGGTCTATCACTTGATGGCTGGACGTGTTGATTTGCTCTTACTGGTAAAGTACTATAGCGATCGCTGTCAATAGTAGAAGTAGTAGAGTTTGAGCAGCAGCAAGTGTTGGATTTCCTGATTGATAAAATGAGGCGTTGAGCAAGCGATGGAGGCGGAGGTTGCTTTTTTTGTCAAGCCTGCGTTTCCGACACTTCTATTCTCCCTCAAAAATGAATCGGCAAGATGTTGTTAAAAGTTTGAGTAAAATTTTGTACCCTACTCGGAACTTCAGATATAGCAGGGGACTGGGGACTGG
>NZ_JABXKM010000028.1 GCF_017115025.1 Nostoc sp. NOS(2021)
CAGAACTCGGAACTTCAAGCTTGGAACTCGGAATGCCCAGAGCAGAACTCGGAACGCCGAGATCAAAACTCAGAACGCCGAGATCAAAACTCAGAACGCCGAGATCAGAACTTGCAATGTTGCATAAGAGTCTATAACTTGTGTGTACATATTATCCGCTTGCAAGAAAAAGTAATGTGGATATATTTTCTACACACAAAGATACTACTGTGAAAAAGTTTGCTACAAGTAGTGTTATTTATGATTGTCATAATTAAAATAATTGACTCTCAATTATCAATGGTGAACTCTACCCTCGTTGTCACACTCTATGTCAACCCTATGACAGGGAATGATACTAGTACTGGTTCACGGTTGAGTCCGTTTAAAAGCCTCACCCGTGCCTTAAAAGTAACCAAAATCCCTACGATAATTCATCTGGAATCGGGGACTTACAGCGCCGCTAGTGGTGAGGTGTTCCCACTGGTCATCCCTGGTGGGGCGACAGTGGTAGGTAACGAAGCGAAAAAAGGTGCAGGGATTGTAATTTCCGGGAGTGGCAAGTATCAAAGTCCCAGCTTTGGTATGCAAAATATCACGCTTCTCTTGCTAGATAATGCCAGTCTTTTAGGTGTAACTGTCACCAATCCCTTAGCCAAAGGTACTGGTATCTGGATTGAATCGGCTGCACCTACTTTAGCTAACAATACTTTGAGCGACTGTGGGCGGGAAGGTGTGTTTACCACTGGTACTGCCAAACCCGCAATTTTAGATAACATATTTGTGCAAAATACTGCTAGCGGGTTAGTTATGGCACGTCAGAGCCAGGGGAAAGTACTGCGGAATGTATTTCAAAGAAATCCTTTAGGCATAGCAATTAGTGACTTTGCCGCTCCGGCGATCGCAAACAACAAATTATCCGAAAATCGCACGGCGATCGCACTTTCTCGCAACGCCCAACCTGTGCTGCGTCAAAATCTGATTGCTAAAAATACCCAAGGTGGTCTATTAGTCAATGGCAATGCAGTTCCTGACTTAGGTAGTAGCCAACATCCCGGTGATAATATTTTTCGTGATAATAGTGAATTTGATTTACACAATGCCACTACACAAAAGCTGGTTTCCGTAGGTAATCAATTAAATTCTTCTCTAGTCAAGGGCTTGGTCGAATTGATTCCAACCAATCGAGTAGCGGTTAGCACCAGTTCCTCTTATGCCCCAACAGAATCCCGATCTCAAAAACTCCCAGCGTCTCCCCAACTAGATGGACATTGGGCAGAACCATTTATTCAGGCATTAGTGAGCATGGATTTAACTCATGCTTTTGCCGATGGTAGCTCCCAGCCAGATAAACCCATGACTCGCGCCCAGTATGCAGTTCTGGTGGCGATCGCTTTTAATCCATTTCCCAAAGTCCCAGCACCTGATTTTACAGACGTACCCAAGGATTTTGGGGCTTATAGCGCTATCCAAATCGCGGCTAGCGGTGGTTTTGTTGGCGGATTTAGCGATCGCACTTTCCGCCCCGATCAAAATGTGCAGCGGCTACAGGTGATTGTCTCCTTAGTAAACGGACTGGGACTACCAGCGGTTGATAGCGATGTTTTAGAAGTATATAGCGATCGTCATACCATTCCCGACTATGCCCGGACAGCCGTTGCTACTGCTACACAACGGGGAATAGTTGTCAACTATCCAGATCCGAAAGTGCTTGCACCTTCACGTTCGGCAACACGCGCCGAAGTTGCAGCGATGGTTTATCAGGCATTAGTCGCCATTGGGCGAATACCTGCGATTAAATCAGTCTATGTAGGGTTGCATTCCAGAAATTGACAAGTAGAATAAGAAACACTGCCTATCGGCTTAGTAACTCGTGAAAAAAAAACCATGTAGTTAAAAGCACACTAGGCTAATATGCGATGGGTGACAAATCTTAGACCTATTGCTTAGAGCTAATAGCCCCATGTTAACAACACTTCCAGACACCTCTGCCAACTTAGCGATCGCCTTATTAATTAACTATAGTTTCGATCTCAGTGGGTATAGTGCCAATGAGCTAGTTGAGCGTTGGCAAACGCAATATCCCCTTAATTGGCTACACCTGGCAGTGATTGAGGCACTATATCAAGGTCGTTATAAAGGGGTTTCCGTGCAGCAAATCTTAGTATTTTGGCAGCGCCGGGATCAGGCTACATATCATTTCAACATGGAATTTGAACGGATGATTTGTAGCAAATTTCCCCAAAGGTTAACCTCATTGGCTGCACCAGCCCTACCGCCAGCCCAGAAAAACCTCGCTGTAGAGAAAGTGACGAGTCCTCAATTACCACCAGCTAAGATTAGCAACGGCTATCAACAGAGCAATACTGCAACTCTACAACTGAAAAGTTCCGAACCAAAGACATCTTTGAGTGAAGAAGAGAGGAAGCAGGAAGATAGAGACAATAAAACCGTCTTGAAGTCTCCGCTTTCGGGGAAATTTGCCTCTTCGGCAACCCTTCAGCTATCGTCTGCTGTCAGCCAAAGGCAAACTTCACAAGAAAGTCCACCGCCCTCTGCATCACCATTGCATCATAAACGGGCAAAGCTACTTCCACCTGCTGCTCTTCATGCCCCAATCGGGCAATTTACTCCAGAAAAAAGCGATCGCTCTGAGTCTTTTACATGTAAACTCAAAGCGATGTCTAGCGAACAGAATCCAACTGTGGGGAGTGGGGATTAACAATTCCAAATTCCAAATTCCAAATTCCAAATTCCAAATTCCAAATTCCAAATTCCAAATTGTTCGCGCTGCATCTCGTAGAGAAGAGAGTTTCAGACTCTTATTTAAACCCCGACTGTAGCAAGATCCCGCAGGGTAACTGAAGCTACGTGTTGACGTTGCGGATCTTAAACCCGTTAATTTACGATAATTAAACGATAATTAATTTTTTTAGGTTTTTACTCTGCAACTAACTGCTTAAAGCGCTGATCATCGGCAATATCATCAAAATCTAGGTCAGATGCTGCGTCTTCTTTATACCTGGGATTAAGTTCAATTGCTTGTTGTAGAGTTAGCAGAGATAGTTCAACTTGTCTTTGCAGTGCGTAACAGGCTGCTTTGTTGTAATACGCACTGGCATAATCTGACTTAATTTCTAACGCTTTGTTAAAACTAGCGATCGCTTCATCATCGCGTCCCAGTCTTACCAAAGTATAACCGCATTTATCCCAGATTTTGGGAGAATTGGGTTGGAATTCCAGCGCTTTTTCCAAGGATGCCATTGCTTCTTCGTATTGTTCCAATGCTACTAGGGAAAGACCGCGATTCAACCAAGCAACAGCATCATCAGGTTTGATTTGTGTAGCTTTGTCAAATGAGGTAAAGGCTTGCTGATGCTGTTGCAAGTTCCCAAAAGCAACGCCGCGATCGCACCAAGCTTGATGATAATCTGGTTGAATCGCAATCGCTCGATCATAGGATGCGATCGCATCTTTGTAGCGTTTTAACCTTCCGAGAGTTAGACCGCGTTTTAACCAAGCCACAGGTTCATCAGGTTGGATTTTAACCGCTTGGTTGTAAACTGCGATCGCATCTTCATAACGCCTTTCAGAAAACAGTGCATCTCCCTGTTTTACATACTCATCAGCAGTGAATTCCGGTTGTTGTGGCTGTTCCTGTATTTCTTCCTCAACTTCAGAATTCACCACCTCTGGGATAGATTCAGGTGTAATTTCAGTTAGTTCTTGAAGAATGAGATCCTTTCTTTCTTGGGCATCCAATTGTAACTCAGAGAGTTGAGAGACGAACTCAGTTTCTAATCTTTCTAAATTCTCCAAAATGATCATCTTTTGTTGTTGAGCATTCCATTGTAATTCTGAGAATTGCGAAGTAAACTCAGAACCAGATTTTTCTAAATTCTCAATGATTAACTCTTTGGACTTTTGAGCATCTAGTTCTAATTCGGATAGTTGTTCAACAAACTCTGACTGCAATCCTGCTAAACTTTCAACAATTTTATTTTTTTGCTCCTGAGCATCAATCTGTAATTCCGATAATTCCGATTTCAGTTGATTATCTAATTTTCCTAAACTTTCAAATGTAATCTCTTTTTTATTTTGAGCATCTACCTGTAATTCTGATAATTTATCAGCAAATTCTGACTGCAATTTTGTTAAACTTTCAATAGCTATATCCTTTTGTTTTTGGGCATCAGACTGCCATCCAGAAAGTTGAGATGTGAACTCAGACCTTGATACTTCTAAATCAGCAACAGCTAGTTCTTGCTGTTGTTGCACACCTAACTTTAACTTAGACAGTTCCTCTGCCATCACAGATGCTAATTTTGCTAGATTCTCCAGTGCTATATCTCTTTGTTGTTGAGCATCAAACTCTAACTTAGATAGCCCAGAAGCAAATGTTGACTCTAAATTTGCTATATTTTCTTGAGATTTTTTGAGTTCAGTTTCTAATCTACTTAATACCTGTGCTTTAGCTAAATCTAGCTCAGATGTAAGGATAGATATATTTTCTTGTTCCTTTTTAATTTTTTGTTGTAAAGCAGTCGTTTCCCGTTCTAATTCATAATTGATTTTTTTAGCTTCTTGAATAACATTTTCAGCATCTTGCTTAACGGTGGTTAGCTGATTTTGTAATTTTTCCAGTCCCTGTAGTTGTTGCATTGCTCTATCAACAATTTCACGAATTACCACCCGTCGCAAGAGCCAAAATAAAGCAATGATTGCGACTGGAAATAGACTTAATATAACTAGCCAGACATTGAGTAAGATAGTTGTACGGCTAAAAGCGCTATTAAAATCAGATTGGACTTGCTGTTGAATTCGCTTTTCGGCTCGTAGTCGTGCTAATTCTTCCCGTTCCTGATTCGATAACACCGGAGTAGGAGTTAGTGCTGGGGAGGATGTTGGTGCAGATTGTCCACTGGCAATTCCAACGGATAACAGTAAGGGTAAAAAGACAATAGTGCTTTTTACAATTAAAGCGAAAACAGCTTGATTTTTGCTCTTCATAACAACCATCTCAGTCTGTTGGTCAGTTTTTGAAGCGGCGTGCCTCTCTCCAATCTATAACAGAATTAAGTCCTGAAATGTTGTAGAGGGAGTGGGAAATACTGAACAATCCTTAACAAATCCGTTCCGTCGTCCCTTAGTGTACGTAAAACTTCAGTGTTGGAGTACAGTCAAGTTTTTGACCTTTTTTTTTGTGAGGTACTATTATAACATTACTAAGTTGTAGCTACTGCCAAAGACGGCAAAAAGCAGGCAGCACAGATAAGATTTATCAACCTGTGGAATACAGATTGCAGGAGCATCGACGCTTTTTTAGACCATCCACCGAACTAGGTTCGGACTTTGTTTCTACAGGTGCTAGGGCGTTGAAACTGAAATTTGCACCTATATGCGAAGTGTCAGGTGTGGGTACTTCGCACTAACATTAGATTATCTAGGGTAAGTAGATTACTTATCCTCAAATTAACTTAACAAAGGCGGTAGAAAATGGGTCGCTTAAATCCTTATACACTGCAATTGCAGATTACCCGAATGTTTGAGCAAGGGCAATCATTTTTTGCCACAACCAAGGTACAGGAATGGTTGAAAGAACGCAAACACAATCCAGAAGATTATGACATTATTTTCCATAAAAAACCCGCGCCTCCTGGTTCAAAAGAAGTGATGGTAGTGGAAATTGAATTACGCCGCAAAGATGGACAACCTGTAGATCCTTGGTTGCAGGAACAAGCAAATCTCCATGCTTGATTTGAGCAACTAGCAATTTTCAATTTAAATTCATCTTATCTTAACAGAATTCACCAAAATAGAGCGTTCCCAATTGCGGAACGCTCTTTGTTATCTTTGTATTGATCATACATAGCTTTTGAATTGTGAGAATTGCAACCCGCAGCTCCCCGACTTCGTAAAAGTTGTCGGGGATCTTGTTTCTCACGAATAGGCAAATTCATATTTTCACCCAGCAATGCCTCTTTTTTGGAGAATCGCTTATTTAGGAATAGATATTCTCTGTGCGTTTGCCCATATCAAAAACAAAGAGATTTTCCAAATAGGTAGCAATGCTAGAATCAGTTGGCTGAATGCGATCAGTGTATGTAGTTATTGAATTAACCTTACCTAACTTTGAGTAAATATCAAGATTGGTGTGTGAATTTAACTAATCTTCATAAAATTCCATACCAAGCTAACTGATATTTAATTAAGTGGCAAATCAGATTTTAGAAAACCTCGCTGTTTCTAACGCTTTGAGTACTGTACCTGATTCAACTACAGGCGAAATCAGTGATAATTCTTTAAGTTACATTCAATCTCAGTACACTTGGGTGATAGCCCTTAGTCTATCTGGTTTTTGGCTTAACCGAACTGTATTAGATTTCCTTCTACGTATTCTCTGGTAATCTTTTTCAAAAATCATATCTGATCCCTATATAAATATATTGATTATTTTGCTATGGGTAACAATCAAGGCTGTGATTATGAATAATTTTTTGGGCAATCTAAAATATAGCCCTTTTTTCTGGTTAGCCAACCAATTGTTTAAGGAAAGAACCTTTGATAAGAGTCAACTCCAGCCCATCTGACACCAAAAGGCATTCCTCGCACAATTTGCTGATCCGATTTCTTCTCGGTGGCACTACTCTTATTGTGAGTATTTCTGCTTATTTGAGCTATCAAGCTGCTCGGCAAATAACGCTAGAAGAGTTGAAAGGAAGAGCTTTTTTAGAAGTACAAAGAGGGGTTGATGAAATTGAAGAGTGGTTGCATGTTCGCAAAGTGGAGGTGCAAACCCTTGCTCATACTTCAACTGTACGCTCCTTAGACTGGTCTGTGACAGAACCCTATTTAAAGTCAGAAGTTGGCCGGATCAATGAATTTTTCGTTTTCCAAATAGCTACCCCGGATGGTTCGTATTTTAATACTATGGTTGGTCGGTCAAATAAGAATATTAAGGATCGAGACTACTTTCAAAAAGCATTAGCCGGAAAAAGCAACATTTCTGATCCCTTCATCAGCCGTTCCACAGGCATTCCTTTAATTGCGATCGCCACCCCCATTTGGTCAAATTCTTCTCAGAGTCGTTCACCAATTGGTGTCTTCAACGGCAACGTTAAGGTCGATCACATTGTTGAAGTTGTCAACTCGCTGCGTTACGGCAAAAACAGCTATGCATTTGCTCTAAATTCCCAAGGACAAGCGATCGTCCATCCCAACTCAATTTTAATGTCAACGGTGGAAAAACCTGCACCCAGCCTGCTGAAAATTGCCGATCGCAATTTAAATGCGATCGCGCAGCGGATGGTAAATAAACAACAGGGAATTCAGTTGATGGAAATTGACGACACCAAAAAGTATGTTGCCTTTGTGCCGTTGGAAGAAGCTAATTGGTCTGTAGCTCTGGTGATTCCGCGCCAAAATATTGAATCTCGACTGCAATTTCTCGATTTTATCGCCCTAATTCTGGGCGGACTAACAGTGACGATGATCACTGTCTTGTGGAGGGTGCAAGCGTTTGAACAGGCTCAACTGAAAAAGTCCAAAGCAGCGGCTGATACCGCAAACCGTGCTAAGAGCGAATTTTTAGCCAACATGAGCCATGAACTGCGAACGCCCTTGAATGGTATTTTAGGTTGCGCTCAAATTTTGCTGCGTTCCAAAGATTTACCAGAGCCACAGCAATATCATGTAAACATCATTGAACAGTGTGGCTCTCATCTGCTGACTTTAATCAATGACATTTTGGATCTTTCCAAAATTGAAGCGCGAAAACTGGAACTGCATCCTGAGGATGTGCATTTCCCGTCTTTTTTACAGGGGATCGGGGAAATTTGCCAGATTCGGGCAGAACAAAAGGGCATTTTGTTTGTCTATGAACCCGCGATCAACTTACCTACTGGGCTTCATGTCGATGTCAAAAGATTACGTCAGGTGCTATTGAATCTGCTGGGGAACGCCATCAAATTTACGGATGAGGGTAAAGTTACTTTCAAGGTTGAGGTAATCGATCAACTTCTGGGTGATGGGCAGATGGTGAAATCTCGCATTCGCTTTAGTGTAGAAGATACGGGAATTGGGATAACTCCAAGCGAGTTGGATAAGATTTTTTTGCCATTTGAACAAGTAGGTGAGAAAAAGCGTCAGACCGAAGGGACGGGGCTGGGTTTAGCTATTACTCGGCAGTTGGTGCAGATGATGGATAGCGATATCTATGTTAAGAGTCAGATCGGTCAGGGTAGTACTTTCTGGTTTAAGATTGCGATCGCCGAAACAAGCCAATGGGTGCAGTCTGCGATGGCTGCATCAAAGAGACAAATCATTGGCTTTGAAGGTAGCCCGCGCACCATCCTGATGGTGGACGATCGCTGGGAGAATCGCACAGTAATTACAAACTTACTGCAACCACTGGGTTTTAATGTGGTTGAAGCCAGCAACGGTCAAGAAGGTTTAGAAAAAGCGATCGCCCTTAAACCAGACCTAATGATTACAGATTTGTTCATGCCAGAAATGGATGGGTTTGAATTGATTCAACACCTGCGTCATACCCCAGATATCGCAGATGTCAAGATTATCGTCTCTTCCGCTAATGTCTTTGAAACTGACCAACATCGCAGTCTGGAAGCAGGAGGTGACACCTTTTTGAACAAACCTGTACAAGCAGATGAATTACTGCATCAATTAGAGTTCCACTTAGGTTTGGCATGGATTTACCAACAGTCTCAGTCTGAGCAACAAAGAATCAACTCTTCGGCTACAACAAGTGATAGCCCATTAGATAAATTGACTCCTCCTTCCCCCGATGTATTGCGGGAACTGCTGACCTTAGCCAGTAAAGGTAACTTCAATGCCATTCTTAAATTGGCCGATCATCTGGAGGAAACAGACACAAACTTCGCTCCCTTTGCTAACCAATTGCGGCAACTAGCGAGGCAGTTTGACGAAGATTTAATCCTCAACTTCTTGACTCAATATGGGGTAGAAATAGCATGACAGAGACAATACACGACGAAAAAAATTCCCAGAATCGCGATCCTGCCAGAGGAATTGTTTTAGTCGTTGACGATAACCCTGCCAACTTACAAGTTTTATCGAGCTTTTTGGATCAGTCTAGCTTTGAAGTTTGGGCGACTCGTAGTGGTGAAAAAGCCATTCAAAAACTAGATAACGATCATTTACCTGATTTAATTTTGCTTGATATAATGATGCCGGGCATGGATGGGTTTGAAACTTATAAACACCTAAAAAGCGATCCTCGTATCCAAGATATTCCAATCATTTTTATGACTGCTCTTTCAGATACTGCTGATAAAGTTAAAGGATTGCAATTGGGAGCCGTAGACTACATTACCAAACCTTTTCAGTATGAAGAGGTCTTGGTGCGAATAGAGCACCAACTGAAGCTGAGAAATTTGACGAAAACCTTGATTGCCAAAAACGCCGAATTACAACAGGCTCAAACCCAACTGATCCAAGCAGAAAAGGTAGCAACATTAGGCCATCTGACAGCAGGAATTGCCCATGAGGTGAATAATCCGATCAATTTTATAGCTGGCAACTTAAATTTTGTAGAAGAGTATGTTCAGGAGGTTGTTGATTTACTCAAGCTATATCAAAAGTATCTGCCCGACCCACCTATTGAAATTAAAAATGCTATTAAAACAAAAGATATCAGCTTTTTGTTAAATGATTTATCTAAAATTATTCAATCCATGCAAGTTGGTACAGATCGCGTTACAGAAATTGTGTCATCGTTGAATAACTTCTCTCGCCACAGAGAAGCAGGCAATAAACTGGCTAACCTGCATGAAGGTCTAGAAAGCACGCTACTCATTCTCGGTCATCGACTCAAAGCAAATGCTCATCATCCGACAATCCAACTAATCAAAGAATATGGTGAATTGCCACCTATTGAATGCTATCCAGGCGAAATAAATCAGGTTTTTATGAATTTGATTTGCAATGCGCTCGATGCAATTGAAGAAATCCAAAAAAATCAAAACTTTGAGGAAATTTCCAAATATCCTGGTGTGATTCGGATTCAAACTGAGTCAATTGGAGAACGAGTTATTCTCCGAATTGCCGACAATGGCTCAGGAATCAGCGAAGCAGACCGGACAAAAATATTCGATGCTTTCTACACCACAAAAAGCATCGGTAAAGGAACAGGGCTAGGTTTATCTATTGCTTATCAAATTGTAGTTAACAATCATCGCGGCAAACTAACTTGCCATTCAACACAAGGTGAGGGCACAGAGTTTATGATTGAATTACCTATCCGATAAATTAGAATCTGCATAACAATGAACAAAAATATTTACAGTCTTATCAATACACTTGGGTGATAACCCTCAGTCTATCTGGTTTTTGGCTTAACCGAACCGTATTGCGATCGCTCTTCTATCCCGACGTTGCCCTGTAAGCCTCCTGTGTGTACCAGCAACAATGAATCGCCTCTAGAAAAAAATCCTTGCTTTAGTAAATCCATCACTCCGTAAAACATTTTAGCGGTATATACGTAATCGAGCGGTACCTCATGTTCCTCCCTGAACTGTTGGCTAAACAGTAGCAACTCGTCGTTCACCTTTGCATAGCCGCCGAAGTGGTAATCACACACCAATTCCCAAGATGCTGGAGAGGTATATGGTGCGGGTAAACCAGAAGCGAGATAATTTGTTAGCAGACTTTCGATTTCTTCTGCAAGAAATGCCCCATTTTTCAATACTGGAAAAGCGATCGCTCTTTGCTTTTGATGTAACGATAGCGTAATACCAGCCAGTGTGGTAGCCGTACCGCCGGCTACGCATATATGATCAAATGCGTAGGCGTAGCCAGCCGTAGGCATCGCATTACCAACTATCTCCGTGCAGCCGCGCACACCATTTAAATTACTACCACCTTCGGGAATGATAAACACCTCACCGAAACGTTGTTGCAGATATTCCTGTAGCGCTGGTGTGTTGCGCTGTCGATACGTCTCGCGGTTCAAGTACACAAGCTGCATACCCTGCTGTACCGCGAAACTCAGCGTCGGGTTGAGTGGTAGCCTCTCCTCCCCACGAATTACACCAATGGTGCGAAAACCGAAAAAATTACCAGCTGCCGCAGTTGCATAGATGTGATTGGAATAAGCGCCGCCAAAAGTCAGCAGCGTTGTGAAATTTTTCTCCTTGGCCTCCAAAAGATTGTATTTCAGCTTGAACCACTTGTTGCCGTTAACCAAGGGGTGCATGAGATCGAGGCGTAGCACATACAGATTAACACCAGCGTCACGGGTGATTTCGCTGTTGATTTGTTGTAGAGGAGGAGGAAAAAAGATTAACGACATGTGTCAACATTGTAACTTAGAATTTATATTCTCTCACATTCATTATTGAAGATAAAAATAATGATAAACATTGAGTAATTCAATGGTAAGTCCATCAAATGAAGAATAAATCTTTCTGATGATTACCTTTAGAAATTGGCATTTTACTAATTGAGTATTTCAGGTAAACATAAGAAACATAACACTCGCTCCAGACAATATCTTTTTGGAGAAAATAAATGGTCGCACTCACACAGCTTACTCAAGTTATTCCCAATCCAGGGCGTTTGACGATTCAAACTGTTGAAATTGCTCCTCAAACGACTGCTATCCGTTGTCTCGACTGGGATAGAGAACGTTTTGATATCGAGTTTGGTTTACGAAATGGGACGACTTATAATTCTTTCTTAATTCAGGGAGAAAAAGTTGCCTTAGTTGACACATCTCACCGCAAGTTTGAGCAGCTATATCTTGAGATACTGGTGGGGTTAATTGATCCGACTAAAATAGATTACTTGATTATTAGCCACACAGAACCCGACCATAGTGGCTTAGTGAAAAATATTTTACAATTAGCTCCCTCGATTACTGTTGTCGGTGCTAAGGTGGCTATTCAATTTTTAGAAAATATGGTTCACCAGCCTTTTAAATCAATGCAGGTGAAAAGTGGAGAGCTATTAGATTTAGGCAACGGACACCAATTAGAATTTATCTCTGCACCTAACTTACACTGGCCTGATACAATCTTGACTTATGACCACAAAACTTGCACTCTCTACACTTGCGATGTGTTTGGGATGCACTACTGTGATGACCACACTTATGATGAAAATATTACTTCAATAGAGGAAGATTTTCACTATTACTATGATTGTCTCATGGGCCCCAATGCCCGGTCTGTCTTGGCAGCTTTAAAGCGGATTGAAAAGTTAGAAATAGTCACAGTTGCCACGGGACATGGCCCTTTATTAAAACACTATATTTACGAATGGCTCGGACGGTATCAGAACTGGAGTTTAGAACAAGCAAAAGCAGAGACACTAGTGGCTCTATTTTATGTTGAAGATTACGGGTATAGCGAGCATTTAGTCCGTACCCTAGCACATGGATGCGCGAAAACAGGCGTGGCAGTAGAGTTAGTAGCTCTTAATAGTGCCGAGCCTCAAGAAGTTCGAGAATTAGTTGCACAAGCCTCTGGTTTAGTAATTGCAATGCCAGCCCAATCTTCGGTAATGGCTCAAGCGGCTTTAAGTACTATTTTAGCTGCTGTTAACAAGAAGCAGGCAATTGGTTTATTAGAGTCGGGAGGGGGAGAAGATGAACCCATTTACCCCTTACGCAATAAGTTACAAGCATTAGGATTAACCGAAGGTTTTCCCCCTATCTTAGTTAAGGAAACTCCTACCCAAGCAACGGAACAACTTTGTGATGAAGCAGGGACAGATATGGGTCAATGGTTGAACCGCGATCGCACCATTAAACAAATAAAATCGATCAATACCGAGCTAGAAAAAGCTTTAGGACGTATTAGCACGGGATTGTATATTATCACCGCCAAAAAAGGAGAAATTCAGAGTGCAATGCTGGCTTCATGGGTGACACAAGCGAGTCTTGAGCCTTTAGGAGTGGCGATCGCAGTATCTAAAGATCGGGCAATTGAATCCTTGATGCACGTTGGCGATCGCTTCGTTTTAAACGTTTTAGAAGAAGGCAAATATCAAGGATTAATGAAACATTTTCTGAAGCGTTTTGCTCCTGGTGCAGACCGCTTTGGTGGAGTGAAAACATATCCAGCAAAAAATGGATCGCCCGTTCTCGCTGAAGCTTTAGCTTACATGGAATGTGAAATTACTAGCCGCATGGACTGTGGAGATCATTGGGTAATTTATAGCACAGTCCAAACTGGAAGAGTTGCCAAGCTAAATGCACTTACCGCCGCCCATCACCGCAAAATTGGCAATCATTACTAAATGGGCATTGGGCATTGGGCATCGTTTTCTTCATCTTCCTCTGCTCCCCAACTCCTAACTCCTAACTCCCCACTCACAAAAAGCTATGTATAAATCTGCTGAAAATACCGCAATTACCATGTACGAAATCAATCGAGCGCGCGTCGTGCGAACCTTGGAATTTATTCAAGATGTGATTGTGATTTGTTTGTGTATCGGTTTATTTAGCTTCATGGTGCTTCAGGTGAGAGATATGTTTCTCTCCTTACTTCCGCCTCTGGATTTTCATGCTGTTACTGCCGATATTCTCTTTTTACTCATCTTAGTTGAGTTATTCCGACTGCTGATTATTTACCTACAGGAACATCGAGTATCTATTGGGGTAGCTGTTGAAGTTTCTATGGTTTCCGCCTTGCGAGAAGTCATTGTTAAAGGTGTTCTAGAAACAAGTTGGAGTCAAGTTTTAGCAACTTGCGCCTTTTTATTAGTGCTAGGAATACTACAGTTCCTCCGAGTTTGGCTACCCCCAACCTTTGAAGGTATCGACCCGGAACAAGAAGTATCTAAACGCTATAGAAACCAAGCCAAGTCTGAATTAATACAAACCAATAGTCATTAAGAATAGGGAGTAGGGAGTAAGAATTTTAGATTTGAGATTTTGGATTAAAGAATTAAAATTTAATCCAAAATCTCAAATCCAAAATCCAAAATTGAATTGCCCAATGCCCAGTATGCCATGATTAAGAGAGGTTATTATGTCTGCAAATACTTTAACTACCAGTCATCCAAGAGATGTACAAGTTGCGGAAATTGGTAAAAATACTCTGATTCTGCGATCGCGGACTTGGGACAGACTAAAATTTGAGGTAGAGTATTCCCGCCAACGGGGAACTACGGCGAATTCTTATCTGATTCAAGCTGATAAAAAGGCTTTAATTGACCCTCCTGGTGAATCTTTTACCGAAATTTACCTTCAGCAACTGGCACAACATCTAGACTTTACCACCCTAGATTACATTGTTCTCGGTCATGTCAATCCCAACCGCAGAGCTACCTTGCAAGTATTGCTCTCTGAAGTTCCTCAAGTTACTCTAATTTGTTCACGCCCCGCCGCCAATGCTCTAAAAACCGCCTTTCCCGAATGGGAATCACGTATTCAAGCGGTGCGATCGGGAGATACTCTATATTTAGGACAAGGACATGATCTATCATTTATCACCGTACCAACTCCCCGTTGGGCGGATGGACTTTGTACCTACGATCCCACTACAAAAATTCTCTACACAGACAAATTTTTTGGCGCTCATATTTGCGAAGATACTTTATTTGATGAAGATTGGAAGGGATTAGATGCGGAACGTCGTTACTATTTTGAATGTCTCCATGCGCCCCAAGCCAAACAAGTTGAAGTAGCCTTAGATAAATTGTCGGTTTTGGGAGCGAGATGTTACGCCCCAGCACACGGCCCGGTTGTTCGTTACAGCCTTAGTCGTTTTACTTATGATTACCGTCAATGGTGTCAAGGGCAAAAATCTCAAGAATTGAGTGTTGCTTTGCTCTATGCTTCTGCTTATGGTAATACAGCAATTTTGGCGAATGCGATCGCTCAAGGTTTGATTCAAAATGGAATTAATGTCGAATCAATCAACTGTGAACTAGCAGACTCTGCGGAGATTAGCCGCATTGTAGAAACCTGCGATGGCTTGATTATCGGTTCACCCACTTTAGGCGGACATGCACCGACTCAAATTCAAACAGCTTTAGGAATAGTCCTCTCCGCGACGGCTAAAACTAAGTTAGCAGGGGTGTTTGGTTCTTACGGTTGGAGTGGAGAGGCAATTGATTTACTAGAAAGCAAGCTTAAAGATGCTAATTATCAACTAGGATTTGAAACAATTCGGGTGCGTTTTAGCCCTACTCCTGAGATTCTCCAGCAGTGTCAAGAAGCAGGTGCTTACTTTGCCCAAAACTTGAAGAAAACCAAAAAACTGCGTACTTCCCGGCAGGTTGTGACAGAAACCCATGTAGATCGTACCGAACAAGCGGTGGGGCGGATCATTGGTTCTCTGTGTGTTGTGACAACTCGTGATGAAGAAACTCACAAAGGCGTTTTAACTTCTTGGGTATCGCAGGCAACTTTTAACCCGCCAGGGATTATGATTGCGATCGCTCACGAGCAGAATGCAGATTTAATGCATCATCCTGGTGATAAATTTGTGCTGAATATCCTCAAAGAAGGAAGAAATGTGCGGCGCTATTTTTCTCGTCACAGCACTTTAGGAGATAATCCCTTTGCAAATCTTGCCACAAAAACTGCTCTTAATGGTTGTTTGATTCTGAATGAGGTATTAGCCTATTTAGAATGTACGGTGCAAAATCAGCTTGAATGTGGTGATAGATGGTTAATTTATGCCGTCATCGATCACGGTGAAGTATTGGAAAATGATGGCGTCACTGCTTTGGAGCATCGGAAATCTGGTAGCTATTATTAACAGTTACCAGTAAAGAGTACTGGAGTCTGGTTACTGCGGAGGCTTGCTTATTAAATTATAAAATTCAGACATTTTCTTGGATATGTTTGTGCCGTCGCAGTTTTAAGAAGATAGCAATGCCAAGAAATATTCCTGGGTAGATGGTAGGTTCAGGGATAGCGGTAACGGGTTCATAGGTTACTAACCCTCCAAATACAACGCCAGATGGATTCTGTTTGTAATTGGTATCGCCTGGAATGCCAGCAAATATGCCAGGGCCGTTCTGGGCGACAACTTGAATTATATTTTTGCCTGAAACCAAGAAGGGTGTAATAGAAAATGTTTGAAGAAATGCCTGCGCTTGTGCGGCTTGTGAACTGTCAGATATGCTGCCTGAATATCCGATCAAATTATTATTTACATATACTTTAGCAAAGTCATCAGCTGCTACTGAGATACTTCCTGATGCTGGCGAACCGAGTAAATTTAATTCCTTAGAAAACGTATATTGAGCTAAACTTGCCGTCGGAGTTGTTCCAGTAATACCAGATGCCCAAATCCAATTAGCACCCGGAATGCTGGACAGGTCAGCCGACCAACCATTTCCCGCAAAGGAATAAGATGTTGCACCAATTGGACAATTCAGTGGAGAACTCGAATTTAAACAAACGTATTGTGCATTTCCCTGTGGAACTGCGGAAGCGTCAGTGACACTCCAACTAGTGTCCGATGCAAAACTAATTGATGCAGCTTTTGCTGCACTCATAGCTCCGAAAATAATAATTGCTGTGCTGACTACAGCACTAAGTGCAGTTATTCGCATCAAATTTTACCTTATGTAGAATTCAAATATCTAAATCTGCGAGTAGTCCAACTAGTTAATTAATTTTACTGGATTACTGGCTTCAATTATCAGGTTGTTGATTGTACTTTAATAATCGTCCAGGAACTTTACCTGTTGTCGGCTAATCTTAGTGCCAATCCCCCATACCCAATATCGTGATCTAAAATTATTGGGTATTCTAATAAATTGCGATCGCCACTATACCGATGATCGAAGTTGAGCATCTAAGTAAAATATACGGTTCCACCCCAGCGATTACTGATGTCACCTTTAGCGTCGAGCCTGGGGAGATTTTAGGGTTGTTGGGCCCCAATGGCGCTGGTAAAACCACAACCATGCGGATTCTGGCTGGTTATTTACCGGCAACCAATGGTAATGCCCGGATTGCTGGTTATGATGTCCATGAAAATTCCCTGGCTGTGCGCCAACGAATTGGTTATTTACCCGAAACACCGCCGTTATATCCAGAAATGACGGTGGAGGGATTTTTACATTTTGTCGCCCGAATTAAGGGAGTTTCAGCAGGCGATCGCACCAATAAAGTAACAGCTGCGATCGAACGCTGTAATTTAGAAGATAAGCGGCGGGTGATTATTCGCAAACTTTCTAAAGGATATCGCCAAAGGGTAGGAATTGCTCAAGCGATCGTCCACGATCCCCCAGCGATTATTTTGGATGAACCCACCGTTGGACTCGATCCCCGACAAATAATTGAGGTGCGGAATTTAATTAAAAGCCTCGCTGGGACTCACACAATTATTCTTTCCACGCACATTCTGCCAGAAGTAAGCATGACTTGTAGCCGCGTCGCCATTATCAATCGCGGTAAAGTGGTGGCAACTAATACACCAGATAATCTAATGGCACAGTTGACAGGTGGCTCAGGATATGAATTGGAAATAGAAGGAGAAGCTGCCCTAGCGAAACAGGTATTGCAAAAAGTCGCGGGTGTGAGTCTGATAGAATCAATTCCGATAGCCGGAATGCACGGTCATCAACCGCAGGAAAACCGCGCTTACCTGCGGGTAATATCCCAACCGGGAAAAGAACCAGGGCGCGATATTGCCACAACATTAGTGCGTGCAGGATTCGGTTTACATGAACTGCGGCGTGTTAACGCTACTTTAGAAGATGTATTCTTGCAACTGACCACAGAAGAAAAGAATTTCGATACTGAGGTAGACTTAGCAGCAGACAACGAAGGAGAGGCAGCGTAAATGGGTGTAGTGCTGAGTAATATTATTGCCATTTATCGCCGAGAGTTACAGAGTTATTTTGTATCACCTTTGGCTTATGCGATCGCAGGCATATTTTGGTTCATCGCGGGGTTATTCTTCGTGATGATTTTGCTAGGGCCAGATGGCATTTTACCAGGAGTCGCAGCAATAGATTTACAAGGGCAACAACAGGGAGTGCCAGTACCGCCGATAGATGTCCCCTACGAATTTATCCGGGCATTTTTAGATCGCATGGGGTGGCTATTGTTGTTTATCCTGCCAATTCTCTCGATGGGACTCTATGCCGAAGAACGGAAGCGGGGCACTTTAGAACTGTTAGCCACGTCACCAATCACCAATTGGGCGGTAGCTGTAGGTAAATTATTAGGCGTGATCACATTTTTTACCACAATGGTTGTACCCATGCTAGTGTTGGAAGCGATCGCAATCAGTGGATCAAATCCACCAATGACGTTCTCAATTCCTTTGCTGGGTCATTTGGGATTAATCTTGCTAGCAGCAGCAATTTTATCTGTAGGAATGTTTATTTCCTCATTAACAGACAGCACCATTCTGTCTGCCGTACTCACCTTTGCAGTAATCTTATTATTGTTATTAATTGATTTAATCGGCAAAATTGTCCCTGGCCCCGTGGGCGAAGCTTTAGGTTATCTGTCGTTGCTGAAACATTACAACACCTTAATTCAAGGCATTTTTGATACCAGCGCCTTAATTTTATTTGCCAGTTACATTTTTTTGGGCATCTTTCTCACCGCTCAATCAATTGATGCACTGCGCTTTCAAAGGCAATAGTTATTTGTCATTGTTCATTTGTCATTGGTCAAAAAATAGTGACAACTAAAAATATATGGACGAAAATTGAGTGACTAAAAGTCAGCAAGATAACTGAATAAATGGCAACAAAGCGTTTCCAAGAATTACAGGTTTATCAATTATCAGAAAAATTAGCAGATGACATTTGGAAAATTGTTGAAGGATGGAATTTTTTTGCAAAAGATACGATTGGTAAACAGATTATACGTTCAGCCGATAGTATCGGTGCCAATATAGCGGAAGGTCTAGGAAGAGGTAGTTTTCAAGACAATAGACGTTTCATAAAAATAGCGAGAGGTTCTTTGAATGAAACTCAACATTGGTTAAGACTGGCTCATACTCGTAACCTTTTAACTACCGAACAGATAAATGCAATCAAAACAATCAATAACGAACTAGCGCCAAAATTAAACTCCTACCTAAACTCAATTGGCAATGTACCAGATGACAAATGACTAATGACAAATGACAAATTATATGAAGATAGTTGCAAAAAAGAAACTTTGGAAATATCTATTTTGGTTTGGCCCGTTCCTAATTACTGTTGGCTTAACAGTTGGATTAGTCTCTGAACAGTGGGGATTAATTCCATTAGCATTTCTGATTACGGGAATTGTCATCAGTGGATTGTGGATAATATGGCAAAGCTACCAAACTAATTGGTGGAGGAGTCGTTCTACCCAAGCTGGGACTAATGCCCTAGTGGCAACTCTGGCAGTATTGGCAATTTTGGGATTGATTAACTTTTTGGGAACTCGCTATCACTTGCGGGCAGACTTAACAGAAACTCAATTGTTTACCCTTGCGCCCCAGTCACGGGAATTAGTAAGTGTGTTACCACAACCAGTTAAGGTGTGGGTGTTTGATATTAACCAGAATCCCCAAGATCGAGAACTCCTAGAAAATTATCAGCGGCAAAGCTCAAAATTTAAATATGAGTACATCGACCCCCAAGCTAGACCAGGACTTGCAGAAAAGTTTGGCGTTAAAGATTATGGGGAAGTTTACCTAGAATCTGGGAATAAACGGCAATTAGTACAAACAGTAAATGAAAATGAGCGCCTGTCGGAAGTCAGATTAACTAGTCGCCTGCAACAACTAACAAATTCAACCACAGCTAAAGTTTACTTACTCCAAGGTCATGGCGAACGCCAACTTTCGGCTGGCAAAGGTGCAATATCACAAGCAGTTCAGGGATTAGGCGATAAAAATTTTACAACAGCACCCCTGAATCTAGCAGAAACTTCCAAAGTTCCTCAAGATGCGGCTGTCGTAATAGTAGCTGGCCCCAAACGAGGGCTGTTTGAGGGTGAAGTCAAAGCCTTGCAAGAATATCTTAATCGGGGCGGTAGCTTACTGCTGATGATTGATCCCAATACCGATCCCAAAGTTGACACTTTGCTACAAGAGTGGGGTGTTCGTTTGGATAATCGTTTAGCAGTAGATGTTTCAAAGGATAGCGTGGGACTTGGCCCTGCTGCCCCCTTAGTGACAGAATATGGACAACATCCAATTACCAAAGATTTCGCTAACGGCATTTCTTTTTATCCGGTTGCACGACCACTGGAAATTACCTCTGTACCTGGTGTTGAGGCTACTCCACTGCTGCGAACCAAACCCTATCCCAACAGCTGGGCAGAAAGCGACCTCCAAAGCGAAAAATTGGAGTTTAATGCAGATAAAGACCTCAAAGGGCCTCTGACCTTGGGCGTTGCCTTAACCAGAAAACAAGCAGCTAAATCTACTTCCACTCCCCAAGCTTCACCGACACCTTCACGCCTACCATCACCAACCACCCAAAGCAAAACTAGCCCTACTCCTTCACCCTCCCCCAAAACTCCGCAAGCTTCACCCCTACCATCACCAACCACCCAAGGCAAGGCTTCCCCCACTCCCTCATCTCCACCATCTCCCTCATCTCAAACAGCTACCGAGTCCCGGTTAGTGGTTTTAGGAAATTCTAATTTCGCCACCGATGGCTTGTTTCAACAGCAACTAAATGGAGATGTATTTCTCAACTCAGTTACTTGGCTGAGTCAACAGGAGAAGCAACCCCTTTCCATTCGCCCCAAAGAACCGAAAAACCGTAGAATAACCTTGACTACTACGCAAGCCAATCTTTTAATATTGTCGTCTTTGTTGGTTTTACCTTTAATTGGGTTGGTGGCGGCAGTCATTATCTGGTGGAAACGACGGTAAGAAGTGAGTTAGGAGTTAGGAGTTATAAAAATTAACTCTTTACCAATGCCCAATGCCCAATGATTAAAAAATGAAATTGCCGCGAACGACTTTAATTTTGATACTGCTAGCGCTAGGTTTAGGTGGTTTTGTTTACTTCTATGAAATTAGAGGTGCAACTGTGCGAGAAGAAATCAAGGAGCAAAAGCAGCAAATTTTCTCTTTTGCCGCAGATGATGTGCAGTCTTTAACAGTCAAGACAAAAAAACTCACCCTAAATCTGGAACGTAGCCCTGAATCTAGTAACTTGAAGTGGTTAATCAAATCTCCGGTATCGGGCCCAGCAAATGATGCTATTGTTTCTTATTTAATGGATTTGTTGGTCAAAGGTAAGAGCGAGCGCACTTTATCAACTCCAGCAAAAGAGCTTGGAGAATTCGCCTTAGATCAACCCCAAGCAACTATCAATATCACCCTGAAAAACCGACAAAGCCATCAGTTGCTTTTGGGTAAATCTAACTTTAACGGTCGTTTCTTGTATGCTCAAACTGACCCTGCTACAAAACCCGATGGGAATATAAATGTGCTGTTGGTATCTACAGATTTTGCAAATGCCGTGAATCGGGAGTTATCAGAGTGGAAACAACCTGTAGATAATAGTCAGAAACTGCCTGGACTCAGCACGCCTTTACCAACTCCGACAAATGGTAAATGAGCAGAGCCAGGGCGAATGAAATTCCCGCGCCACTTGCTTCAAGTCGGGGAACCCGCCCAACGCAGTGGCTTGGCTACACAGGCAAAGTCCGCCTCCTCGGACTAAGGAAAAATTGAGGGTTTGAAACCCACGGAGGTGGGTTTTGCTTGTGTAGACGCGGTTTCTAACCGCCGATTTAACGTTAAGTTGACTTCAAATCTCAATACTTTTTCTAAGTTATTATGACAAATCCGACAGCAACATTGCTGATTTCCTGCCCCGATCAACGGGGACTGGTGGCGAAATTTGCCAATTTCATCTATTCTAATGGTGGTAATATTATCCATGCAGATCAGCATACAGACTTTGCTGCTGGGTTATTCCTTACCCGCATTGAATGGCAATTAGATGGATTCAATTTACCACGAGAATTTATTGCCCCTGCATTTAATGCAATTGCACAACCTTTAGGCGCTAAGTGGGAAATACGTTTTTCTGATACAGTACCACGCATTGCTATTTGGGTAAGTCGACAAGACCATTGTTTATTTGACTTAATTTGGCGACAACGTGCTAAAGAATTTATTGCTGAAATTCCTTTAATTATCAGCAACCATTCTAATTTAAAGGTAGTGGTAGAGCAATTTAATATCGACTTTCAGCACATTCCCATCACTAAAGACAATAAATCAGAACAAGAAGCCCAACAACTAGAATTACTACGCCAGTACAAAATAGATTTAGTTGTATTGGCAAAATATATGCAGATTGTTAGTGCAAATTTTATTAGTCAATTTCCGCAAATTATTAATATACATCACTCATTTTTACCAGCTTTTATCGGAGCAAATCCCTATCACCGAGCTTTTGAACGTGGGGTAAAAATTATTGGTGCAACGGCTCATTATGCGACTGCTGATTTAGATGCAGGGCCAATTATTGAACAAGACGTAGTGCGAGTTAGTCACCGTGATGAAGTTGATGATTTAGTTAGAAAGGGCAAAGATTTGGAGAGAGTTGTATTAGCAAGAGCCGTGCGATCGCACTTGCAAAATCGTGTATTAGTGTATGGAAATAGAACAGTAGTATTTGAGTGATTTTATATCCGAAGGAATCTAAACAGGCAGTTTTAACTTAGAAAGCGTCTTCATTGTTAATGTTCGGCAATTATCCGATCAACAATTTGCTTCATACCTGCTGACTGAAAATTCTTATCACGCATACGAGCTAAAAATTCTTGCTGTAAGGTAAGATTATGTTCTGGGTTGGCACTTTTCATTGCGCCATAAAATAGTTCAGCTTTGACGATTGAGCAAACGGCAATATCTTTGGTAGCAGTGGTTTCTAGTTTCTGCTTTAAGATGGAATTTTTACCACGCATATAGATAATGCAAGTGTTAGTATCTAGCAGAAATTTCACAGGATTGGTTCGCGTTCTGGTTGTTGTCCTTGGGGATGGCGGAAGAATGTTTCGTCTTGGATACATCCATAGAATTGAGTCAGGGGATATTCTGGGGTTTCGGTTTGGGTTTCTGGTTGTAGGGACTCAATGAGGGTTTTTAGTAATGTCCAGCCTCGGCTAAAGTCGAGTTCTTCGGTAAGTTCAGCCAGGGGGGATTGACGGAAGAATTCTGAGAGTTTGGTGGGTTGGTCTGGGTGGGTGTTGTGTGTGGTCAGGCTTTGGGCAAGGAGTTGGATAATATACAGTTTATCGTTAGGGGAAAGCTGAAGGAGTTGTTGTTCGAGTTCTGGGATAGCCATGATGGGGTTTAAGTGGAGGATAATTTTATTTTACTTTCAGGGTAAAGGGTTAATCCTGTTGCCTAATAGACAAACATGATAATTCTTAATAAGTGGAAATACTTGAAATGAAATTGTTTTCTGTTCATCCAAATTGCCACTACCCATTTGTGATAATAACTCAAAATATATTGGGAAGCTTCTTTAGTCCTATTTATAAAGATTTCAGCCTGCGAATGCTGCTCACCGTTATGAAGTATGCCCGACTAGTCACACTTTTGACATAACTTTGCAATACCTTTGTCATTTAGATAGGTTTTACTAAACCTTACGTCTATGTCAACGTAAGTAATTTTGATGAATGAAACCTCTATAGGCTGGCTCAGTATGCTGGTACGGCTCATACAGAGTCTCATTCGTTTTTCACCTTGTCGAAATATGCCTTTATAAGGAGTGATAAATGCTATCCAGGTTTTCGCCTGTTTTCAACGATAGTTCCAGAAACGTTAGACGTAAAGTTATCAACATCTATGCGTTCCTGATTAGCGTGAATATTTTGATCTGGGTAGTTGCTCTCATTACATTCCACAGCTACCCCCTTCTGCTTGGCACTGCCGTATTAGCTTATAGCTTTGGTCTACGTCATGCTGTAGATGCCGATCACATCGCCGCGATTGACAATGTTACCCGTAAATTGATGCAGGAGAACAAACGACCTGTTGCTGTTGGGTTCTTCTTCTCTCTAGGTCATTCCACCGTTGTAATTTTCGCCTCTGTGGCGATCGCCTTAACCACTACAACCATCCATAATAACTTTCCCAGTTTTGAAAAGGTTGGGGGGCTAATTAGCAGTACCGTTTCTGCACTTTTCCTACTAGCAATTGCAGCGATCAATATGGTGGTGCTGTGGGATGTTTACAAGACCTTCCAAACCGTCAAGCGGGGAGGAATCTACGATGAGCAATCCTTAGATGAATTTTTGAACCAACGTGGGCTACTCGGTCGCATCTTCCGTCCTTTGTTTCGGTTGATAGATAGTAGCTGGCAAATGTTTCCTTTAGGTTTCCTTTTCGGTTTAGGCTTTGACACGGCGACAGAGGTAGCACTGCTGGGGATTTCTGCGAATCAAGCCGCTAAAGGTCTGCCTATCTGGTCGATCCTACTGTTTCCAGCTTTGTTCACCGCAGGTATGTCCCTGATTGACACCACTGACGGCATTTTAATGCTTGGTGCTTATGGCTGGGCTTACGTCAAACCAATCCGCAAGCTCTACTACAACATGACCATTACCCTTGTTTCTGTACTAGTTGCTGTGGTCATTGGTGGAATTGAGGCTCTGAACATTATTGGTGATCAGTTACAACTGAAAAGTCCGTTTTGGGATTTCATTAGTCAACTAGGTGATAACTTTGGCACAATTGGTTACTTAATCATTGCCATTTTTGTATTCAGTTGGTTACTTTCGACCATCATCTACAAAGTCAATAAGTATGATCAGTTGGAAGTTACTAGTGCTACAACTACTAAACACGGGAGGAATAAGCATTGAGCCTGTATGCGCCACATGAAAGTTGTGCATTCTAACAGCTTTTATCGGAGTAAATCTTGATCATAGAGCTTTTGAACGAGTATTCGAGTAATTTTATATCCGAAGGAATTTAATTCGTGGCTATATAAACAAAGTCCGCCGCCTATGCGGACTAAAAAAGAAGATATTTGAACTAGATTTAGTATTAAACACTACTACCAGAGATGAGTATAAAAATATTAAGAATTATCACTGGGTTTGCGAAAGTAAAGTTAAATAGTTAACAGCCTAGCAGTCAGGAGATATTATGACCATTGACAACTTCATCGTCCGCCCAATGAACAGATCGGAAATTGATTTGGCGATTACTTGGGCAGCAACGGAAGGTTGGAATCCAGGAAGATATGATGCTGAATCTTTTTATCAAGCTGACAAGAACGGTTTTTTATTGGGCGAGTTGAATGGTGAGCCAGTGGGGTGCATTTCTGCTATTGCTTACGATCAACACTCAGGGTAAGCTCATCTAATTTGGTATAAAGTGAACTTGACAAATTAAAGAAGTTAGGAATAAACGACTAGATAAAAAACACACTTAACAACTGATACCAATTCTGTATGAAGATGCGCCAAACTATGCCAAACTTCTAAATGGGTGCATTTAGTGATTTTGTTATGAGTCGTCCATTCCAAATTGAGATTTCAGAAAGCCAAGAAGAATTGGAAAAAGCTATCAGACATGCCACAGCGGCAAGCAGTAAAGAAAGATTGCAAATGCTCTATTGGCTTAAGAGTGGTCAAGTCAGCAGCAGACGATCGCTGGCAGAACGTTTAGGAGGTGATGAAGCAACCATAACTCGTTGGGTGAGAAAGTATAAAGATGAAGGACGAAGGGGCTTGCTTGAAGTCAAACATGCACCAGGGAAAGTTCCGCTCATCAGTGGTTCAGACTTAGAACGCTTGAAACAGCAGTTGCAAGAATCATCTGGGTTTCAAAGCTATGGTGAAATTCAACAATGGCTCAAGAGTGAATTAGGGGTTTCACTGGCTTACAAAACGGTCTATGAAGTTGTTCGCAACCGTTTAGGTGCGAAGTTGAAAGTGCCTCGTCCTCAAAGCACTAAACAACACCCAGAAAGTCTATCTCACTTTAAAAAAAACTTCCTCTAGCATTCAAATTTTTGCAGGAGGAATTTGGAGACGGGAAGAGATTAAGGTACTTGTGTCAAGACGAAACACGTTTAGGATTAAAGACAATTGCAGGACGTTTAATTACGGCTAGAGGGGTTAAACCTGTAGGCTTAAGCCAGTGGCAACGCCAGAATTTTTATTTATATGGTGTTGTCGAACCGCTGAGTGGATACAGCTTTTTCTATGAGTTTCCCTACCTGAATGGGGATTGTTTTCAACGTTTTTTGGAATTACTGTCTGCTGACCTTGGGGATGATATCGCAGTTATACAATTCGACCAAGGGTCATTCCACAAAGCTAAAGCTCTCGATTGTCCAGATAATATTATCCCTATTTTTCAACCTCCTCACTCTCCCGAACTCAATCCGATTGAACGTTTTTGGGAATTTCTCAAATCAAAACTGCAATGGGAAAGTTGTAAAACCCTCGTGCAACTACAGCAGAAGCTAACTGATGTGCTAAAAACAATTACGCCTGAGATGATTGCTTCTCTCACTTCTTACGACTTTATTCTTGAAGCTTTATTTAGCGCAGCTTCATAAAGAAATGGTATGAGCAAGATAAATGAGAAGAATTCAATGCTGTTGTCAAAAAAATGTCAGGAGTCAGGTTGATGTCACAGGGTTTTAAAACTAAATCTGCTGAGAGTCAACCTACAACTGTTGAAGTTTGCTCTATTGAACTTCCTGGACGAGGAAGCCAGATGAAGTCAGCCCCATTCTCACGACTATAACCTCTTGTCGGTGCGATCGCTCCCGCCCTGATTCCACATATAGCAACGGACAAGAAGGTTAGGACATTAACTGATGATAAAACCTATATACA
>NZ_JABXKM010000023.1 GCF_017115025.1 Nostoc sp. NOS(2021)
GCCCCATGCCCCATACCCCATCGCCTGCCTCTGGGTGGGCAATGCCATAGATCAAGTACATGGAAACCGTCATGCTCACATCTTTATCCTCTACGTCGTACCAGAACATCGGCGACATGGTATTGGTAGAGCTTTGATGCGGTATGTGGAAAATTGGGCTATTCAAAGAGGCGATCGCCAGATTGGATTACAAGTGTTTCAATCAAACAAACCCGCATTAAATCTTTACAATCACTTAGGTTATCAAACCCAATCCCTATGGATGGTAAAATTTCTAAGTGCAGAAAAATAAACTAAAGGATAGCGATAACATACTGTAGCGTCTAAGTTATGGCAGTTCTCGTTTGGATAAAACTCAACGAGGAAGAAGGGAAAATGTATAAGAACCCAACTAATATATATAAAGCTTTAACTCATTGGCGCGGGGGATTATGTGTTAATCCCTTTTCGGGATTGAAATGAAATTATGTATGACGAAGACGATCTAAGCCTACTTGATGTTGAGGAGGAGCTAGAAAGCCCCTTAGATAAAATAGAGCCGCTAACTGCCGAATCAGTTGTGGCAAAGCCTGATCCAGAAGTGATGCTAGCCTTGCTGGAAAATCCCCGGCCCCAGCAAAGAATGTTCGCAGCGCGTGCTTTTTGTGATATAGAAGATGCGCGTGCTACCCCCCATCTGATTCGCTTGTTAACTGATACCTGTCCGTTAGTGCGGGTGAGTGCAGCCTATGGCATCGGACGCAATCCCAGTTCAGAGGCGGTGAGTCCGTTAATTGCTCAACTAAACAGTGATTGGAATGGCTATGTGCGTAAAGGTGTTGTTTGGGCTTTAGGAAACTGTCGCGATCGCCGTTCTTTACCACCCTTAGCAGATGCCTTAAGAACCGACATTTCCGCAGTGCGTTTGTGGGCTGCTAGCGCCTTAGCACAGATGGCAGAAGTGGGTTATGAAGCAGTCATAGGGGCAATACCACCATTAATTGAAGCCTTAGTTCAAGATCCCGTAGCAGCAGTGCGGAGTAACAGTGCTTGGGCAATTGGTCAACTGTGCCGCGAACTACCTTCTAATGTAGTTTATGCCACAGCGATCGACGCCTTAATTCAAGCCTTTGCCGAAGACCAAGATTTGGGAGTACGGGAAGACGCCAAAGCCTCACTGTTAGGAGTGGGTGATCCCCGTGGCTTACAGCTGATTGAAACCCTGGAACAAGAAGGGTGGTTTTAATTGGGCAATTCAATTTTGGATTTTAGATTGAAATTTAATCCAAAATCCAAAATCTAAAATCTAAAATTCTTACTCCCCAGCCCTTACTGTCCTTCAGCTACAGGTTTGACCAAATTTAAATCATAAGGACGCTCAGTATCATCCTCACCTAAATATTCACCATTTTGAATTTCCAGAATAATTAGCGGGATATGTCCAGGATTTTCTACCTTATGTAGGGTTGCTGCGGGAACATAAGTTGATTCGTTTCGATTCAGTAATATTTCCGCATCGCCACAAGTCACCTTCGCCACACCGGAAACTACAACCCAATGTTCATTGCGGTGATAATGGATTTGTGGTTTGATGCCGTGCCTGGGCTTGATTTCAACACGACTAATTCTATAGGTTTCTCCCTCCTCGATCACCTCTACCTCACCCCAATATCGTGTACCTGAATGTGGAGACAATTCGTTGATATTTGACTGAGTATTATTGTCATTCTGAGGCATAACTAATTTTTCAACCAGATGATTATCAGTATTTGTGAAGTAATCTAGCGTAAACACAATAAACCTGGGGATGGAAATGGTCACAACATCTGTATTAATACAACTGTTCTAACTTGACCCTTGATAATGGATTCTATCCCTGAATTTCTTAATTATGAATTATGAATTATGAATTATGAATTATGAATTATGAATTATGAATTATTTACTCCCCGTATATTGAATCCTATAAATCCGATTATTGGCTTCTTCTGTTAGTAGTAGACTACCATCTGGCAATACAAGTAAACCTACAGGTCGCCCCCAAGTGGTTGGTACAGAAGGATTGAGCAAAAATCCTGTGAGAAAGTCTTCGTAGTAGCCAAGCGATCGCCCTTTAGCATCGAAGGGAACAAATACAATTTTATAACCAGTGCCGCGATCGCGGTTCCAAGAACCACGAAAAGCCGCAAAAGCACCGTTCCGGTATTTTTCTGGAAACGTTTTACCATCATAAAACTGCAAACCCAATGCTGCTGAGTGCGCCTGGAACAGCACATCTGGCGTTTGGGTACGGGCTACTAAATCGGGACGTTTACTTTTGTCATCCGTCTTTTCGCGGGGGTCAAGGTTATTTGGTGTCAGATAAGCATAAGGCCAGCCATAAAATGCCCCCTGTTTAACGTGTGTCAGATAGTCTGGAACCAAGTCATCACCGATTCCATCCCGTTCGTTGACAGTGGCATAAAGTTCCTTAGTTACAGGATGAAAGTCTAAACCAACAGGGTTACGCAAGCCGGAAGCAAAAGTCTGCTGCTGGGAACCATCTAAATTCATTACCTGTATCGAAGCCCGTGGTAGGGGTTCTTCACCCACATTAGATTGTGAACCAACGGAAACGTATAGCTTTTTACTATCAGGTGATACCACCAGGTTACGCGTCCAGTGCTGGTTATAGCCACCACCAGGAAGGTCAGCAATTTTTTCACCGGTGCCAGTTAGTCGCTGTTGACCTTTGGTGTAAGGAAACCGTAAAACCGCATCAGTATTACCCAAGAAAAAAGAATTACCTGCAAACGCCATCCCAAAAGGAATATTGAGTCCGTTGTCGCCACTTGCAAAGGTTTCTCGAACGTCGGCTATGCCGTCAGCATTGCTGTCACGCAACAGACGAATCCGATTTTGCCTGGTTTCAGTCACCAGGACATCACCACTGGGGGTTAAAGCTAACCAGCGTGGGGCATCTAGACCTTCGGCAAAGACGTTAACTGTAAAGCCTGGTGGTACGCGCAGCACCGGATTTTGCGGAATGGGCACAACCTTTGGTTGCTTGGAGGCACTTTTTGTTGCGAAGGGTGCTGGTAAATTCTTCAGATTGATTCGGATGGGTGTAGGTGAAAGTGCTTCAGTACGGACAATATTTTTTGGCTGTGTAGGATTCTGTGTTAGTTGAGCAGAAGGTACAGATGTTTGTGCTGTGGGATTATCTGAGTCAGCGCGAATCTGGTTACAGGCTGCTGCCAAGGTCAGTAAAAAAACTGGCAGCAAGAAACGCGCAGGGACTTTCATGGCGGTAGACAATATACAACAATTTTCCTACTCTAGACTTGAGACTTAATAATTGTCGCCAGTCTAAAGTTTGATTTTTCTTAGCTTAGTTAACCTAATAAGGTATTGGGGATTGAGGACTAAATTCTCTTCCCAATGCCCCATCTCATCAAATAATTACAGTTGTGTTGGCGCAAAAAAAGCCAGTTATGCTTCCGTCTCTACACCTTCAGCAACTACATCTAGATTGAGATTTTGAGCCATTTGAATTAATGCCTTGGTAATGGCTGACTTCTGCGGATAGTTAGCAACATTATGGATAAAATAACGGTCGATTTTTAATGTGTTAATTGGGAAGTTTTTCAGATAAATTAAAGAAGAGTAGCCCCTACCCCAATCAGCGATCGCAATTTTTACACCCAAGGATTGCAATTTGTTCATAGTAGCGATCGCGCTATTTACATCTTGCATAATCATACTTTCAGTGAGTTCTAGCTCTCAGAGGCTATTTATAAAGTAAAAATAAAATTCTTGTAGGGTGTGTTAGGCGCATATTTCGATATGATTTGTCAGGAAAAATATGACACGAGCACCTAACGCACCGTGTTATATAGCGGTACGTTAGGCTAAAGCCGTAACACACCCTTGTATATTGAAAGAAGTGGTCTCTAAGTAATGTGGTTACAAATCATTGAGATCAGGGCTATTTCATTCTCATCAAGTCCGCCTCAGAATGAATTCTGAGTCTAATAGCGAAAGTCGTCTTTAGACGACTAAGAAAAAGTTATAGTCAGTTTTAACGGACTTTAGCTATGAGCCGCTGAACTTCAGTTCTGGGCGTTTTCTGTCTAGAACGAAATAGTCCTGTCATTGAGATAGCTCTTAAATTGACTATTTGATTAAATTCAATTACTGACAGATTGACAACAACAATCAAGGAATAAATTCCGGCATCATCGGATCACAGAGTAATTAAATCGGGAACTTCGGGGTATTCCCCTGCTTTTTCACTAAGGACGCAACTGCACCCGGCGTTCGCCGTAACGCAATAGCCTTTCTATAGTTACAAGCCGATTTTCCCAAACTTTGACTTGATAGGAATTTGACTTAAGCTCTTGGCTCATCAATACGCGAAATTGAGACTGGAACCGAGTTAGAGAGGCTCTCGCCACTATTAACTTAGTCGGAGAAGGGGAAGCAGCAAGCTGATTTAAAGCACTGCGTAAAACTTCTGCCTGGTTGTTAAAATCTGAAATTGTCTGAGCAGGTATTTGTAGTTGGTCATTTTGGAAGACAAATTTCCATTCCCGTTGCAGCGCGGTGTAACGGATGGCGGCAGTTTGAAAAGGCTGGCGGTGAGGAATCGGTTCACTTGTTGTAGATTGAACCCTACCTTGGGTGCTACTAAAGAGTTTTTGTAGATCGTTGTTAAAATTATCTGCGGCAAAGAGTGCATAACCACTAACTGGCAAATCCCTTACCAACTGGAGTTGATCGAATGCCCCGATTGTTGGCAAAGAAAGTAAGCGAATTCCCGGCACTAACAATGTAGCTCCCAGTTGTTTAGAGGCGATCCAAGGTTGGGCTAGTCGTTGGAAGCTAGAAGTATCCAGAGCATAAGTCATCGGAACGATTAAATCTACATCTCCGCGCCTTGCCCAAGTTTCCCAATTTTGTTGAATTTTCTGAATCCGCTCTAGTTCTGGCAGAGGAAATACTGCAACCGACAAAATCAAGTTCGGTCGTTTTTGTCGCAACTGCTGTGAAACTTGGGCAACAAAGCTATCAACTTGCTCGGTGCGAAATGTCGTCCACTTTTGCCACAAGTCTGGTTGGCTAGGGGAAATATTTATCGGATCTACACCAGTAAGTTGCTGAAATTGCGTTCTTGCAGCTTTGCCATAGCCATAGGTTCGACCTGCTGATGGGTCTTGAAAGGGGTAGCGAATGTAGTCTAGCTGTAGACCATCAACGTTATAGCGAGTAACGATTTCGTCGAACAGTTTGAGCAAATACTGCCGCACTTCCGGGTTGGCTGGGTCGAAGAATGGCTTAGTCTGCCCAACGGGAATCATGTTGCCCAGGTTATCGTAGTTTGCCCAATCGGGATGAGCCGCCAGTACTGGCCCTGGATAATTAAGATTAACGTTGATAATTTCATTGTGACGTTGGTTACCAGCAGCAAAAGTCCAAACCCAAGCGTGTAATTCCATGTCTCGTTCATGGGCTAATTTCACTGCTTCTGCCAGTGGGTCCCATCCATGAATTAATGGGTTTTGCTCTTTGGCGACTTGGCTCGGATAAATGGTATAGCCAGCATTAACAGTTTCAAAAAAGACGGTATTAATCCCAGCTTGGGCTAGGCGATCAAAAACCTGTGCCAGTCCCGCCTTGCTACCAGCACGAACAATCGTCCCCCGATCTAACCAAACTGCCCGAATTTCTGGTTGAGCCAGCCTCCGATCAACAGGAAACTGCTGCCATAAAATCGTCTTTGCTACCAACCACTGCTGACGAGCCAGAGCGTAGTTTTTTTGGGCAATCAATTGGGGTAAGTTTTTGGCAATTACCCTTACCTGTGCCAAGGCTTGGTCTTTACTTCTGACTAGCCCCCCCAATTTAGTTGAGGCCACTTGCGTCGGTTGCTCTTTGACAGATTGGGGGGTGTAGGTGTCCAGATGCCTAGAGGACTGCTTTTTCTCAGATATGCCAACGCCTTCATTAGCCGCATCGGCTGACACCGCTAAATTAGCACTTTCCACCCGACCAATCAGATTTTCTAGCTCTTGCTGGAGAGCGATCGCTTGGTTGTTGTCAATCGGCTCATTGGAGTTGGGTGCAACATCCAGATGCACCGCTTGTTCCAACTGGTCAATAGCCTCCTGGGAACTTGGGGGTTTGACCATAGTTAGCGGTCTAGGTATGGGAGCGGTGGCAGTTTTAGCAGGAGGAGAGGGAGAAACTGGCGGAGTGGGGGAGTAATTTTGAATTTTGAATTTTGAATTTTGAATTGTTTCCCCCTGCTCCCTTGACGCAGCCACCACCGTTGTAGAGCAGTTTTGGGAACCTCCTGCTATTTTTTTCATGCGATTCGATGGCGGTAGCGCTGTCAAATAGTGATTGAGAGCAGCTTTTAGCCACGCATTATCTAACTCGGCTGCTGAGGCTGCATCTGTTCCCCAGCGCCAACCCAAAAGGGTGGAACGCTCAGTTGTCACTACTGCGGCAGGATTATCTTTGGAATTCCAAACAGCAGGAGATTCACTGCCCATATCATTAGGAATCATCACGCCGCCGCGCACTTTCCCAAAGAGTTCAGTTTGATTTACCCATTCTGGGATATTAGTTTTTGTGGGTTTGATCTGTTCTGTATCACTGAGGCTGAATCCCCAATAACCTCCCAAAACCGATCGCAATAACTGGCGCACTCCTGGCGATGACAGATTACCTACAGGCCCACTGGCAATCAAACGCCCTCCGTTACTCATCCATTCTTCTAGGGCGATCGCTTGGGTTGGCGTTAATGTCTCGACATTTGGCAAAAATAAGATCCGGCGATCGCCCCAATCTGCCGCACTTTTGACATCATTTAGGGGTATTACACAATATTTCACCCCTATTGCCTGTAAGCGATCGCTTATCCCTGTCCATTGATTCGCATTTTCTTGGCCATACACTACGCTCAATACAGGTTCTTCAGTCGCTGCCCTTACTGGCAAAATACTAAAACTATTTAAAATTAAAAAATTAAAACTTAAAATGAAGAATCCGGCTTTTTTTATTTGTAATTTTGCCTTTTGATGAGATTTTTCCTGATACTTCACTCCTGACTCCTCAGTGGATTATTTATTAAGCATTACTTCTTATTTATCATCCAGCATAACAATAAATTACCTCCGAGAAACAACTGAACTTTGATAACTAAACCTGAACACAATTAAAAATACATGTTTTGATTAAATCTTCAACTCCTGCTACCGGCAAAATTTTTGTATTTAGTCTGCCAGCTAATTCCTCAATACTCATATCATCTAAAAACACTAATTCCCCATTTTTTAACATGACATTCGGTAGCAAAATACCATCACCTAAATCTTGCCCTTCTAAATTTAAGAGCAAATCATGACCAGTTAATAATCCGGTTACACTGATAGTTTGTCCCCAATAATCACTACATAAAGCCCGCATATTGACTTCTAAACCTTCAACAAAATTTAAGCGTTTCAAAATCGGTTGAAATGCTTTTTCTACGGCGTTCCCTACTACCCAAGTTAATTTTCTTTGAGGATATACTTTTGGCGGTAATAATTCTGCCGCAATGGTGGCAAATTGCTTGAGAAATAATTGAATCGAACCAACTCCGTTATCAATTTGGGGATATTCTTCATATTCAGATTCGCTGGGTAATTCTTCACCTGCAATCAAAAACCACTCATCGGCTAACCAAACAACGCTAGAACCGAATTGTTGGCGAAATTGCTGTGAGAGTATTTGCACTTGGGAAATCACTTCTTTTGCTTTTTCCCTGGTTACGGGTATGAGTTCATCTTCTTGGGGCCGAAACCGTGTTAACCCAACTGGCACAACTGCCACCGATGCCACCGCAGGCACTTCACTAGTATGAAAGGACGCTAAATCTTTGAGAGTTTGTTCCAGATGTTTGCCATCATTTATACCAGGACAAACAACTACTTGAGCATGAATTTGTAGTCGCCTTTCTTGAAACCACTTGATTTGTTGCAAGATTTGTCCCGCACGCGGATTTTTTAGCAGTCTAACTCTCACTTCGGGTTCGGTGGCGTGAACAGAAACATACAACGGAGACAAGCGCATTTGTTCAATTCGCTGCCATTCTCTTTCTGGTAGATTCGTCAGGGTAAGATAAGAGCCGTACAAAAAGCTCAGGCGGTAATCGTCGTCTTTTAAATACAAGCTGGTGCGCTTACCTGGTGGCTGTTGGTCGATAAAGCAAAATGGACAACGGTTATTGCACTGAATTAAGCCATCAAATAGGGCAGTTTCAAATTCTAGCCCCAAGTCTTGGTCGTAATCTTTTTCGATTTCCAGGCTATGAGTTTTACCAGCAGCGTCTAAAACTTCTAATTCCAAAACTTCATCAGCACACAAAAACTGATAATCAATTAAATCACGGGGACGTGTACCATTGATTGCAACGATCGCATCCCCAGACTCAAAGCCAATCTCTGCGGCTATTGAGTCTGGAAGAACCTTGGTAATTCGGGCAGGATGAATTTTAGTCATGGGGCATGGGGCATTGGGCATTGGGCATTGGGCATTATAGCGCTTCTGTGTTGAGTCCGATACAGACCTAACCCCCAGCCCCTTCCCTACTAGCGTTGGGGAGTAACATTCAAAGCCTCTCTCCTTTTTGGAGAGAGGTCAGATTGTATTGCATACAAACGAGCGTAGGCGTAGCCCGTCGTAGACATCGCTATAGTCATTTGCTTTGGACAAAGGACAAAGGACAAAGGACTAATGACTATTATCCTTTCCAACCTGATGCGATCGCCAGTAAGATAGCACTACCGAATGCTAATCTATACCAAACAAAAACTAAAGTGTTTTTGGTTGCTAAGTATTTGATCAAAAATGCAATTGATAGGTAGGAAAAAATAAAGGTTGAAATAATCCCTACAATTAACAGTCCAACAATGTTATCTGGCAACTGGTGGGCTTGAAACAACTTGAATATTTTCAGACTTTTATACAGCGTAGCAATGGTAAGAGTTGGAAAGCCTAACAAAAATGAGAATTTCGCGGCTGTATCGCGTTCTAATCCTAAAAATAAGCCAGTCGTCAACGTCGAACCAGAACGAGAAACGCCCGGAATTAAAGCTAGTGTTTGTCCCAATCCAACTAAAATACCATCCCGAATCTGCAATGAGTCAAAACCTCGCTTGCGAGTACCAATTTTTTCTGCCAAAGCTAGTATAAGTGCCATGATGATCGACATGATGGCAATAATTAATGCACTCTCCGGTAAAATGTCTTTCAAAAGAAAGCCGAAAATTAAGGCAGGCATTGTTCCTACTACAATACCGACAAGAATTTTCCACTCCTCACGTTGCCAGTCTTTGTCTTTTAGTGCTTCGATTCCACCCTTGACAATACTGTAAATCAGTGACCAAAAATACCCCAAAATTGCGATAACACTGCCAAATTGAATTGCATCAACAAAATCTTTAGAACCTAGTTCTTTCCAACCAAATACCTTTGTCACAATCAGAAGATGTGCAGTGCTGCTGATTGGCAAAAACTCGGTAATACCTTGAACAATACCCAAAATAAAAGCTTGAATAAACTCCATATGCAATTAATACCTTTTTCCGGTTCTAGGCATGATTATGAACATTGTTTAGCTGATGATGTTACTTTATATACTCTTGACTGCACCCAATGTTGTAGAAAATTCAATTTTATTGATCAATAACATCATCGAAGACGCTGACCATGTTCTTACACCCACCTCAATAAGTCAACGCAATTTTGGAAATTCATCAAACTTTAATATTTAGCGGACTGATGCCAGTTCACTTTTTAACCGTTAAATTTACCCTTACGTCTCTGTAGTATCTCATTTACAAGGAACTACAGAGGAGTCATACGTGTCAACTTAACGTGAAAGTTAGTCTAGAAGCAGCTTTTAGAGATTATCTCGTTCCCAGTCGGAGACTGGGAATGCATTCCGAGAGGGCTGCCGCCTCAAGACTTGCGGCAGAGCCGCTATGAGGTGCATTTCCAAAACGAGGTTTTAAAAGGCTTTCACGTTAAGTTGACACCAATGCATAGGAGTTCTGTACATAGCACAACTTTAAGGGATTTAGTCTGGCGCAGAATGTTTTGTTTGCTTTGCACCGGCGCTCCCCGAAATTTCAGTATAATTACAATGCCATAGGGGGGGATTTTAAAATGTGATATCTTAAATAAGATAAAGTTTAGTAACAAATATTAAAAACTTTGATTAATAATACACTGTCCTCCTATACTCCTTCTACCCCTTCGATTGATACCAAGTTGGATTTAGCTGATACTGGGCAGAAGAGTATCAGGCAATTGGAATCTACACTCTCCTCTTCTCTCTCTCTCCCCTTGTCTATTTCTAAGAGACAAACTTGGTTAGTGTTTGCGGCGGCGGTGTTTTTGGTAACAGTACCAGTATTTGTAGAAGCGCCAATAGTGCGATCGCTACCAAGTCTAAGTTTAGCGCTGACAGTATTTTGGGTGTGGCTAAGTTTTAGCTTAATGTCACGTCCTGCAACTTATGTATGGGGGGATTTGCTCTTAGGGTTTAGCTGGAGTTGGTTAGCAGGAGCGATTTACTGGGGCTGGTTACGTTGGGAACCTTTATGGCATCTGCCAGTGGAGTTAATCGGTTTACCGTTTGCTTGCTGGTGTTTGGCGAAGAATTGGGGCAAGGTGGGTAACTGGTTTTATTTAGGTTCTTTAGTCGGTACAGTTTTAACAGATGTATATTTTTATATAGTAGATTTGATGCCCTATTGGCGGCAAATCATGATAGTAGATGCTGATCTAGCACCGCAAATATTACAAAATGCCTTAACGCAAGTACAAACGCCTTGGGGACAAACTTGGGCCATAATTCTCGCCTTAGTGCTGTTAACAATCGGGATTTTACCTTTAAGTCGAAATCAAAGACACTGGTATGCCTTTAGTGGCGCAGTTTTAAGCACAATTTTGGTAGACAGCCTATTTTTGTTAGCTGCGATCGCAGCCTAAATATGAAAAAATTCTGTAACTCACATCTTGCACCTAGCCCTAGCGATTAGAAATCGGGGCTATACAAACGTACTCCTTTGGAGAACCCGTTGGCGCAGCCTCTCTAAGAGTTGGGTAGGCCGCCTACGCGGAGTAAGGTCAAATCAAGGTTTTCAACCCGTGCAGGCGGGTAAAGCCTCGTGTAGCCGCGACTTCTAGTAGCCTGGTGCAAGATATACTTTTTCCAGCCCAGTCTACGGCACATCAAAAATGATGCTGTAGATGATTAATTAGTTAAGAAATATTACATAACAGTCAATCATCATCAAGTCTTTTTTAGTAGGGTTTTCGGTATTAGACATTGGACAGTTTCGTGTCTGGTTGGGAGGTAGAATCAGCCACCGCGAAAAGATTTCGTCTAGCTCTTAATGCTACCAGAATCATGGATGCAAGGCTATTGCAGCTATGCAAGCACTCTTACCACGATGAAAATTTTTGGCAAAAGTACAGTCAAACCCAGTAACGGCAAATATTGTGGATATTAATACGCTGTATATTAGTTTTTGATGACTGCTGTGTTGATTAAGCTATCAGGTTTTGTCTTTGAAGTTCTGTTCGCCGGAAGCCGGCGCTCAGACTTCTCTCTTTGTCCTTTGTCTTTGGCGCTCTGACTAATGACTAATGACTGCTGACGGCTGTTAGCTTAAAACTTTTATTTCTGTTTGATGGAAAGAGGTAGAAAAATCGTGAAAGGATTAGTGCGTTTATTAACAGTGTTTAGTTTGTTACTTAGTTGCTGGGGATGGTTGGGAACAACTCAGATAGCCCAAGCTGCTAGTTTCAACAGTTTTACTTTTCCGCAAATCCCAGTTCTGGCAATTGAGAGGCAGAATCGGGCAGATGCTAAACTAGGAACGGAGTTTGGTAAAAAAATTGATTTGAATAATACCAACGTCCGAGCTTTTCAACAGTATCCAGGGCTTTATCCCACCCTGGCTAAGAAAATCATCACAAATGCTCCCTACCAAAAGGTAGACGATGTATTGGATCTTCCCGGATTGAGCGATCGCCAAAAACAAACCCTGCAAGCCAACATCGATAAATTCACCGTGACAGAACTAGAGCCTGCCTTCAACGAGGGAGACGATCGTTTTAACAACGGCATCTACAAATAACTGTATTGCAGTTAATGTAGCAAATAGCAGTCCACTCCTGATTTTAAGGAGTGGGATACGATTAGGAGTTATGAGTTAGGAGTTATGAGTTATGAGTTAAAAATTCAAAACTCCTAACTTCTCCCTCTCCCATTACCTTGTCTCAGATCGATATTCCTAGCGAATTTGGAGTCATGAGTTAAAAATTAAAAACTCCTAACTCCTCACTTCTAACTCCTAACTCCTAACTTCTAACTTCTCACTTCCCCCTCCCCCATTACCTTGCCTCAGATCGATATTCCTAGCGAATTTGGAGTCATGAGTTAAAAATTAAAAACTCCTAACTCCTAACTCCTCACTTCTAACTCCTCACTTCTCACCTCCCCCTCCCCCATTACCTTGCCCCAGATAGATATTCCTAGCCAATTTGATGTCTTAGTAGTCGGCGCTGGTGCTGCTGGACTATACACAGCGCTGTGTCTACCAGAATCCTTGCGAGTCGGCTTGATTACCAAAGAAACCGTTGCTTTGTCCGCCAGTGATTGGGCGCAAGGTGGCATTGCCGCAGCAGTTGCCCCGGAAGATTCTCCCACGCTGCACATTGAAGATACGATCCGGGCAGGTGCAGGTTTATGCGATCGCACCGCCGTCGAATTTCTCGCCCAACTTGCCCCTAACTGCATTCAATCCCTAGTTAACTTGGGGGTTGCTTTTGACCGTCATGGTCAAACCTTGGCTTTAACTTTAGAAGCTGCCCATTCTCGCAACCGCGTTCTCCACGCCGCCGACACCACAGGCAGGGAAGTTACCACCACCCTCACCAACCAAGTATTACGTCGCCCGAATATTCAAGTCATTCAGCAAGCTTTGGCTTTGAGTTTGTGGATTGAACCCGAAACAGGTCGCTGTCAGGGAATAAGCCTGTTTTATCAAGGTAAAATCACCTGGGTAAGATCTGGTGCTGTGGTATTGGCAACTGGCGGCGGCGGTCAAGTATTTGCCCAAACCACTAACCCGGCTGTGAGTACGGGTGATGGGGTAGCGATCGCATCTCGTGCTGGGGCCATCCTCCGCGATTTGGAATTTGTGCAATTTCACCCCACTGCCCTCACGAAACCTGGTGCCGATCGCTTTCTGATTAGCGAAGCTGTACGCGGTGAGGGGGCACATCTCATCGATAATGAAGGGCGGCGTTTTGCCTTCGACTACCACCCGGCGGGTGAACTCGCACCCAGAGATGTGGTCAGTAGAGCAATTTTCAGCCATTTACAACGTACCGCCCTTGATTTGGCGACTGCCCATGTGTGGTTGGATATGCGCCCCATCCCCGCCGAGAAGATTCGTCACCGCTTTCCCAACATCATCAAAGTTTGTCAGCATTGGGGCGTTGATGTCTTCCATGAACCAATTCCTGTGGCCCCTGCTGCCCATTACTGGATGGGTGGGATTGTCGCGGATCTGATGAATCGCACAAATATCAAGAGTTTGTACGCCGTGGGTGAAACCGCTAGTACCGGGGTGCATGGGGCAAATCGCCTTGCGAGTAATTCCCTGCTGGAATGTATTGTGTTTGGGGCGCAGATGGCTAATATTGAGTTGGAAAATATTGGGCTGCCATCAGAAACACCAGTGCTGCCATTACGGAAATTTAGTGTTGATGCTAGTGAGTGGCACATCCAGCAAGCACAGCTAGAAGCACTCAGAGAGAAGTTACCACGTCTAGTGTGGGAAAGTGCTGGTATTTGTCGGGAGCAATCAAGGTTGGAAAGTGCCATCGCTACTATTGAATCTTGGCAGCAAGATTTCGCTATCTTGCCTTTAAGTCAATTCTTGCTTGCTTTACGTCCCGCAGAACCAGCTAGTTTTGACCTCCCAGATGTTGAACGACAATTGGGACTTTGGGCAGAAACCCGCAATTTATTAGATGTAGCTGATTTAATTCTCAAAAGTGCTGCTTTTAGAACCGAAAGCCGAGGCGGACACTACCGTTTAGATTATCCTCAATCAGACCCAAATTGGCAAGTTCACACACTAGTACAAACACATCATTGGTGGAAATCTGTATAGTTTTGTCTATTTAATTGTCAACTAGACCACTCTGACTGGCTGCTTTACCACAAGCTAAAATTTAAAATCCAAAATTGCCATCAGCGAGTGCCGCTACCATGATGACTGTCGGGCCCACCATAATTTGGTGGAATATATATGTCGTCTTTTAAATTTTGAGAATTGACTTTGCGGGCGATTAAGGTGTTACTGCTAGTAGCGCCAAAAGCATTAGCACTTGCAGTACTGAAGATATCTGTGGAAGCGGCAATTTTCGGTATTAGAATGTAAGCGGCTATACATAATATCATAAACTTTGTGATTCGGAAGTTAGTTTTCATAAATTTCAGTAAATTTACTATTTTTTAATTTAAAAATGTATTTTTTATTTCCCTCAGTATATTTACTGGCTTTTTCGGAAAATAGATTTTAACTTTATTAAATCTTTGCTGTTAGTCTACAAGTAATTGTGGTCTCTGCCTGTAGATTAACGTTAATCTGCTGGTATTAAACAGTCTTTATACTTAAGTAGTATTCTTAAATATGCTATTTTTACATCAGTCTAAAGTTAGATATGTTGATAAATTACTGTGAGCATTGTGCCTGCTTCACTATTTATTAATAGTATCTTAGAATATGTTAAGGCTCGTAAGTACAAACACTATGTTCAGTGAATAATGAGGCTGATAAAAATATCAAATAATACTTATTTAATTGTATAGTTAAGATTTAATTACAGTAAAGATACATAAAGATAAAACAACGAAATTGCGAGATTACAAGGATTTCAAAAACTATGGAACTATGAAATACTGTAATAAGCGTAGTAAGTATAAGTATATTTTTCAAAAGTAAAAATACTTACTAATACCAATTCGCTATGAAGATGCATTTAATTATTAAACGAACCGCCAAGTACGCCAAGTACGCCAAGAGAGAAGGAGTAATCATTAAGTGCAAACTTACGGAGAATTGGTATAACTTAAGTTAGTTTCCTAATTACCTCTGATGACTAATTCTTTTCCTACCTATGTTCTTATGTTTAGTTCTCAGTTAAAAAAGCCTTACTAGGTCTCCATCTTGCCTAAAAAGCCACCTCTGATGCATATACGCAATGCTTTTTCAAGACAGTGCCTTGCACGTGTTGCAAGTCCACATTCCTAATTTGAAGGTAAAAATATTGACTAAAGTGAAAACAATCTGGAGGTTTGACTCTTGACTAATTAAGCAAACTCGTAGCGATTTTTACCCAGGCGCTTGGCACGGTACATTGCTGCATCTGCTTGTTTCATTAAAGTTTCACTGTCTTGACTGTTGTATGGGTAGACACTAATGCCAATACTGGCAGAGACTCGGATTGCATAGCCGTCCAAAACAATTGCCTTGTTAATGCTGCTTAAAATTTTTTCGGCGATTTTAGCAGCTATTTGGACATTAGGAATTGCCCGTAAAATTACAGTAAATTCATCGCCACCCAAACGAGAAACTGTATCACTAGAGCGTAAAGAGTTGCTGAGTCGTTCAGCAATAGTCATTAGCAAGCGATCGCCTCTCTCGTGTCCCAGATTATCATTGACTTGCTTAAAGCCATCTAGATCAATAAACAGCAGCCCCAGCAACAAGTTGTTGTCTTGCGCCCAATGTAACGACTCGTAAAGTTGTTCGGCAAAAAATTTGCGATTGGATAGACCTGTGAGGGGGTCGTGATCTGCTAAATAACGCAAATGGTCTTCTTTGAGTTTTAATTCATTGTTAGAGCGGAATAATTCAGCAGCAGTACGCTTGAGGTGTTCCTCGTTGAGCTTGATCTGAGTAATATCTCGGATGACTCCAACTAAAAAGAAATTGCCAGCTGCGTCTTTGTGAAGCGATCGCTTAGTGGCAATCTGATAAGTCTGACCATCGGCATTTGTAAATTCTTCTTCGTGTTCCTGGGGTTGCTTAGTCCGAAAAACAAGCTCATCCTGTTGTCGAAACACATCGGCTTCATGTTTAGGGAAAAAGTCATAGTCTGATTTTTCAATTAACAACTTATTCGGATAACCGATAAATTGACAATACGCCTCATTTAAAACAACCCACTGATGTTGTTCATTTTTCACAAAAATTGGATCAGGAATCGTGTTGATGACGTGATGCAAAAACTCTTTAGAACGTTTCCACTCTTCCTGGATATGAGCGATGCGACTGATCATCCAAATAGCTGAACTGCCAAAAGTAATCAGCGCCGGAATCAGCGGTATCCACCAACCATACAAGAAAGCAAGGTAAGTAATCAGGGTTAGCAGACAGGAAGAACATAGGATACTAAGAAGGCTTTTAGTTGGGTGTCGTATTCGCCATGTCGTAACTGCTCCCAAACAAGACCAGATAAACATCCATAAGTATTCTACTGGGTCAGGCCAAAATTTGAGTAACGGTCGTCCTTCAAGAGCAGCGGAGATTAACTCACTAATAAAATAAGCTTGCAGTTGAATACCAGGTACAGGCTTTGCCGTACCCATCAGACTGCTGGAGTAGGGAATGAATACAAAATCCTGGAGACTGGGTGCGGTGGAGCCAATGAGTATAATCCGATCTTTGATTAAGTTTTCTTTGACTTTATCTGCCAGTACATCTCTGATTGATACCTGGCGAAAACGACACAATTCTCCAGATGAACTTTGACATTTGGGTTTGGGGAAATTGGTCAAAATTTGGTAGCCTCCAGCATCAGCTCCCACATAAGCACCATCATTAGCCTCAAAACGAGTAAATACTGCCTTACCCAATTGCAAATACTCATGGTTGCTTTTTGCTTTGGTGGGGATAATTCCCTTTGACTTTAAATACAATAAAGCCAACTTCAGAGCAAAACTTTCGTGTGCTTGATTATCAACGTGCCAATACAACAAGCTGCGACGTACTTTAATATCAGAGTCATACAACACGTTGTTAAAGCCCACTTGATCCTCATTTAGTCCCAGTGGAGGTAAAACACTAACGTTTTTGTTTTTGTCATTTGCTAGTAGTTCAATACCAATCAAGTTGGGCATTGACTTATAAGCATTACGCAGTTCTTGATTACCAGGCTCTACTGGCAAATTTCGGTAGATATCTAAGCCAATAGCACGGGGTTTGTGGACGTTTAATTTTTGCAACAACTGAGCAATCTTTGTATCTGGAATCGGCCACGAACCTACTTCGTTTAAATAGGACTCATCAATTACTACGATCGTAATACGCTCTTCTGGCGGTTCATCTGGACGTAAGCGAAAAAATTGATCCAAAGCTGCCAACTCCAAAGATTGTAATAATCCGATGGAGTGCAAAAGCAGGACGCAGACTCCAATGCTGGCGGCAGTAATCAATTCTCTGTGTTCTCGACTAAGCGATTGTTTCAGTCTAAAGATTAACTTCACAAAACGCTTACCTAGCTGCTGATTCATTCTCTATTTCCTATAGCTATTAACTATCGGACTAAAATAGCTCAAGTGGGAGCTAAATAGAGTTTCTAAGAGTTTTTTCAACTCAGCAAGGTTCTTCAAGACATCGTGGTATTTGTGATGTTTTACCATATATTGAGGCCAATTATCTGACCAAACACCATCTGGCACTTTTGTGGCTATCAGCACAAATTAAGTATAAATATTGTTGAAAGTGAGTTCAGCGAATTTAACGCCCAAAGCCTTTTCTGGTAAAGCTTACTATCTTAAACTCGCACATTTTTGATCAATTAAGTATTTTACTGAGAATTACGGTAACTTCCAACAGACACACCTTTGGGTTTGGCGCTGACATGATTACATCCCAAGGTAGCTCGCAAGTGCTGTAAAAAAATTAAAGTTTACATTATATTAGAGTAAATATACTTGATTATTTTCCTTCAGCTTGAGATATTTGCGGATAAAAGCCGCAGAAAAAGTGGTAATTGGGTATTGGACAATACCTATTATTTGTTGCCAAAAACAAAAAAGCCAACTGGAAACAGACTTTACTGTATTCATCCAGTTGACTATGGGCTGTGAACTACACCGTACTGCTAGGTCGGTGTAGCCTTCCCAATTCATTGGGAACCGCAGCTGAGGCTGACTCAAGTCAATTACTTGAAATACTTGAAGTTACGAGGGCCCGTGTAACCAGAAACTTTCGCTAGTTCCTCTAAACTTTGGACACCGCTATAGCTTTTACCATTGATGATCCAAGTGGGGAAGCCTTCGATTTTTGCGGCTTTACACAGTTCTGTTTGAGCTTTGAGTCCATCGGGAGCGCACTCTACCCTAATATCATTGTTGATTATTTCTTCGGCTTCTTTACCAAAAAGCAGCTTTTGTTCATGGCAGTGAGGACACCAATAAGCAGTGTATTCTTTCGCCCCTACCTTCGCTAACTGGCGTGCTAGGGCTATTTCTGGCTCACCAGAAGTAGTGGTAACTTCCCAACCGAATGCTGGGTTAGGATCTACCTTGGGAGTAAAGGAAATTTTTGCGGGTTGTCCAGGAGTTCCAGGTGTAATATCTGATTGATTCACGCCAGCATAGACGCCTAAAGTACCAATCAGCGTCACCATCCCGACAATAATGGCGGTAAAAAAGATTTGTCCAATATCCTCCCAAGTCCGACCGATAATCGTCAGTACCAAAAGACTCAGAGAGAACAAAGCTGAACCAATACAGTAAGGACAAATAGCTCTAATTTGAAATGCCAGCACGTACATTAAGTAGCCACTAAAGACAGACATAGCGATCGCACCCGCCAGCAGCAGCAACCACGTCCAATTTTCCACTTGCTTGCGGCTATTATTTTCCCCTGAGTTGAATACCAAGGGAGCCAAAGCAAATATCACCATACTGATGTATGCCAAAAACCCAAACAAGGCTAATGGCTGACCAAAAACCGTTGCCCAAGGACTGGAAAGTACGTCATTACAGCCCTTGACACCAGCCTGTGCCACACAAGCTGCACTGCCTCCTGTTAGCTTTTCTATGGTGAGATAACCTGTTGTCAGGGCACCACATCCAGCGATCGCGGCAATCAATGGACGTGACCATTTATGAATCCAAGGAGTAGAACGGCGGCGAATCATAAACTGCTATTAGTTAATGGGCATTGGGCATTGGGCATTGGGCATTGGGCATTAGTTATTTCTCCCCATTGGGGATTGGGGATTGGGTATTGGGTATTAGTTATTTTTCCCCATGCCCCATGCCCAATGCGCCAATTAAGAATGTAACTTCACTTGTTCTGCTGATTTGCGTTCACCTTTGGAGTTCCAATTGCGACGTGCAGCCTCCACAAATTGACTGACGCGAATTGGGTCAATTGGTTGCTCAATGCGTCCGTGGCGTTTCAGGGAACTGGAAACTATCACACCATCTGCTGCCTGCATCAATGTATCAATATTTTCCCAATTGGCCCCACTACCAATGAACACTGGGGTGTCATTTGCGGCACCACAAGCTAGTTCCAAATCTTCTAAGTTAGGAGGACTACCAGTAGCCCAACCAGATAAAATCACTCCGTCTGCTAAACCCCTTTCAATGGTGTCTTTCACAGCGACTGTGAGATTTGGAGAACTCAAAGGACGGGCGTGCTTCACCAACACATCGGCCAGGATTTTAACATCGCAGCCTAACTCCCGTCGATAGCGGAGTAGTTGATGAGCTTCTCCCTCAATTAATCCCTGGTCGGTTGCCATTACCCCTGTGAGAACGTTGACGCGGATGAATTGTGCCTGCACACAGCTAGCGATCGCCATTGCACTTTTAGCATCGTTTCGCAAAACATTTAAGCCTATAGGCAAAGTCACCAAATTCTGTATCCTCTGCACCACAATGGTCATGGCGCTCACAACCACTGGATCGACTTGGTTTTTGGTAAACGGCGCGTCGAAAAAATTCTCCACAATCAACCCGTCAACCCCTCCACTTGCCAGGGCTGCGGCTTCTTGTTCGGCACGGTCAATCACCGCTTTTAGGCTACCTCCCCAACGGGGTGAAGTAGGCAGTGGTAGCAGGTGAACCACACCAATAATCGGTGAGCGAGTTTTAAATATCTGATATAAGTCCACGTCTTTAATCCGCCTCGCGGAGTCCAGAGTCCAGAATTTTTTGACTATTGAACACCAGTTCAACGCCACTCTCCTTAAGGTCGGGAACCTCTATAGGGAGGTGGCTCTTCAACGGGGAAAACCCCACACATGACTGGCTCCTCTTGACCCTTGACTCTTGACTTTTCATTAAATAATCAAATGTGTTTTATCGTAAATTAAAGGGTTTAAGACCCCAACTCTTAGAGACGCTGTTCGCGTTCGTCTACACGTAGCTAGTCCTGTTCAGTGGCTCCGACTCCGTTCCCGCAATCACCACAACGGCGAGGCAGCGCGGAAACAGGGGGTTTCCACGCCACTTGCTTTCAGCCGGGGAACCCGTCCAACGCAGTGGCTCCCCATGAGCGACTGCCGTGGGAAAATACGCAAGGCGCTGCTCTCAGTTTCAGTCGGGTTTAAATCCTCGTCTGAAACTCTCTTCAATTTTGAATTTTTACTGCCTCCTTCCTCAGATGGAAATTGGCGTGAAACCTCCCATAAGATATGTTAAGATAAAACTTGGCTACAAGAGGAGTTTGCCACTCACTAGACGCGAGGCAGCTTTCCGTGGTTTAGGCGTCTCGTCCGCGCACAGTCGTAGGACTTGCCAATCGCCAGGGTAGCATTACTGCTTTATAGGCGTAGTCGCTTTCGTCGATTTCCCTGAGGGTAGCGACTTCTCACAACAAGCCCTTTGGGCGGCTTCCCGATGGGTAGGTTAACAACGCACACGCTGCGGTAATGTAAAATACCAATAGGCGAACTGTTAAAAAACATTACAAGTGTCAAATGTACCCAAAGACACTTCAATTTACCCTGGGGAACAGATTGATAAAAATATCATAACATGACCTCTATTTTTATTATTGATAGGGTCATAACTCCACTGACAGTTGGTGACAGTGGGAATTTGCCACTGTACTGTTTTCATGAGGATGCTGATAGCAAAAAAGCAAATTTAGCGCCGGAAATTTTGACTACAAGAAAAAAATGAAGATATTTTCAAAATATGGGTGACAAGCCAACAATTGCCATTTCTCACCTGGGCTGCGAGAAAAACCGAATTGATACAGAACATATGCTAGGACTGCTCGTAGAAGCAGGCTACGGTGTAGATACAAACGAAGAGTTAGCAGATTACGTTATTGTTAATACATGTAGTTTTATTGAAGCAGCGAGACTTGAATCTGTCAGAACTTTGGTAGAACTGGCAGAGGCAAACAAAAAAATCGTAATCACTGGCTGTATGGCGCAACACTTCCAAGAACAACTTTTGGAGGAGTTACCCGAAGCAGTAGCCGTTGTGGGCACAGGCGATTATCACAAAATTGTAAATGTAATTGAGCGTGTAGAACAAGGCGAACGGGTTAAACAGGTTAGTATTGAGCCAACCTACATTGCCGACGAAACTACACCGCGCTATCGCACTACAACCGAGGGCGTAGCTTACCTAAGGGTTGCGGAAGGATGTGATTATCGTTGTGCATTTTGTATAATTCCTCATCTTCGAGGAAAGCAGCGATCGCGTACTATTGAATCTATAGTCGCCGAAGCGGAGCAGTTAGTTAGTCAAGGGGTAAAGGAAATTATTCTAATTTCCCAAATCACCACTAATTACGGTCTAGATATTTACGGTGAGCCAAAATTAGCCGAATTACTTCGCGCTTTGGGGAAAGTAGATATACCGTGGATCAGAATGCACTACGCTTATCCCACGGGACTGACCCCAGATGTGATTGCGGCGATCCAAGAAACACCCAATGTCTTGCCTTACCTGGATTTGCCCTTGCAGCATTCTCATCCAGAGATTCTCCGCGCTATGAACCGTCCTTGGCAAGGACGTGTAAATGATGGGATTATAGATCGCATCAAAACGGCGCTACCAACAGCCGTATTGCGGACAACATTTATTGTTGGTTTCCCAGGAGAAACAAGCGAGCATTTTGAGCATCTACTAGAGTTCGTCCAGCGGCATGAATTCGATCATGTTGGTGTCTTCACCTTTTCCTCTGAGGAAGGAACCCCAGCTTACAAGTTACCAAATCATTTGCCCGAATTGGTGATGGACGAGCGCCGATACCAACTTATGGAAATCCAGCAACCGATTTCCCAAAAGAAAAATCAACAGGAAGTAGGCAAAATCGTTGATGTCCTGATTGAGCAAGAAAATCCTGAAAGTGGTGAATTAATCGGTCGTTCAGGTAGATTTTCCCCAGAGGTTGATGGTCTGGTGTATGTCAAAGGTCAGGCAAAGTTAGGAACCATCGTGCCAATAGCGATTTACCACGCTGATACATACGACCTCTATGGTCAAGTAGTCAATAACTAAATTGTCATTTGTCTTTTGTTAAATGACCTTTACGGGTTCGCCCTTATTCTGAGGTCGATGCTGCGCTAACGGCAGTTCCTCATAGGGGTTTCCCCGAAGACTCTGCTGGCTGACTAATGACTAATAATTAATGACTAATGACTAATCCAAAAATCCTTACAAAAAATTTAGGAGAATTAATGACTCTTTCATTTCAAGAATTAGGCATTTCCCAAGAACGTGTCGAACAACTAGAAAAAATCGGTTTCACTGAACCGACTAACATTCAAGTGCAAGCAATTCCCCAATTGCTAGCTGGTCGTGATGTGGTTGGTCAATCTCAAACTGGAACAGGTAAAACGGCAGCATTTTCACTGCCAATCATAGAGCGGCTGGATATTAATCAAAAAGCCGTGCAAGCCATAGTTTTAACACCAACTCGTGAATTAGCAATGCAAGTTCACGATGCGATCGCTCAGTTCATCGGCGATGAAGGATTGCGGGTGTTAGCAATCTATGGTGGTCAATCAATTGACCGCCAAATGTTACAACTCAGACGCGGCGTTCACATGGTAGTGGGCACCCCAGGACGGGTGATCGATTTGCTCGATCGCGGCTGTTTAAAGCTCGATCAAGTGAAGTGGTTTGTGTTAGATGAAGCTGATGAAATGTTGAGCATGGGCTTTATTGATGATGTGGTGAAAATCCTCTCTCAAGCGCCCGTAGATCGGCAAACAGCTTTATTCTCAGCCACAATGCCACCATCGATTCGGATGTTGGTAAATAAGTTCTTGCGATCGCCTGCAACTGTCACCGTTGAGCAGCCAAAAGCCTCTCCCAACAAGATTAATCAGGTAGCTTACTTGATCCCCCGCCACTGGACAAAAGCCAAAGCTTTACAGCCGATTCTGGAAATGGAAGATCCAGAAACAGCTTTAATCTTTGTCCGCACCAGACGCACAGCCGCAGAACTCACCAGTCAGTTACAATCTGCTGGTCACAGTGTCGATGAATATCACGGTGACTTGTCCCAACAAGCGCGGGAACGCTTATTACTCAGATTCCGTAACCGTCAAGTCCGTTGGGTGGTAGCAACTGATATTGCTGCACGAGGGTTAGATGTCGATCAACTCTCCCATGTGATCAATTACGACTTACCCGATAGTGCAGAAACCTACGTCCATCGCATTGGTCGTACTGGTCGTGCTGGTAAAGAAGGAACGGCAATTTCTTTAGTTCAGCCATTTGAGCGGCGCAAGCAGCAAACATTTGAACGTCATAACCGCCAAAATTGGCAAGTGCTGACGATTCCCACACGCACACAGATTGAAGCAAAACACATTCTGAAATTGCAAGAACAGGTGCGAGAAGCTTTGACAGGTGAGCGTTTGGCTTCATTCTTGCCGATTGTCAGCGAACTAATTGAAGAATACGATGCTCAAGCGATCGCCGCAGCTGCACTGCAAATTGCTTACGATCAAACTCGTCCCGCTTGGTTGAACTCAGACGTGGAAATTCCCCAAGAGGAATCTTCCGCTCCCAAACCCAGGCTCGGCAAACGTCGTGAATCTTCCAGCGATCGCCCTCGTTCTGCGTGGAAATCAGATAGCAACAATGGAGATGAAGAAAGACATTCTTCTCCCAAGCCCAAACTGCGGACAAGTGGAAGTGGTCGTGAATCTTCTGCATCTCCTAGTAAAAAGCTAGGTTCACCTACAGCTAGGGAATCAGCTTCTTAGTTAAGAGTTAGAAGTTAATCAATTTTGGATTTTAGATTTTTCCTTTAATCCAAAATCCAAATCTAAAACTGGCAAAGTTGAGAGTTGAGAGTTAAGAGTCAAGAGTTAAGATTTTGACTTTAGACTCTTGACTTTTTGGCTTTTTGGGTAACTTTTTCTACCAGTTTGTAGGAAGATAAATTAAAGATGCATTCTTCGTGGTCTTATGTTCACTATTCCAGACTTAGAGCAACTACAAGCAGAGCATCCAGAATGGCAGATGGAGCTAGTAGACGGAAATATACTTCTTATGGGGCCATCAGATTATGAGTCAGATGAAATAGGCATAGAGTTTGCGCGGCAATTGGCTAATTGGGTGCGTCTACAGAGGCTAGGTCGGGTGACTGGTTCTAGCGCTGGTTTTATTTTGCCTACATTAGAAACTGAAAACGGCAAAGAAGCTGATAACGAAAAACGAAATCTCCGCGCTCCCGATGTCTCTTTTGTTCGTGCTGATAGACTTAAAACAAGCAAGCGCGACTTTGTGGAACTGGTGCCTGATTTGATGGTTGAGATAAAATCTAAGTCAGACCGGATCAAACCACTGGTAGAAAAAATTCAGCTATTCCTACAACTTGGATGTACAGTTGGTATCCTGATTGATCCTGACAAATTGACCCTCACAGTTTATCGGCTCAACCAAGAACCAATACTTTTGCAAGACAACGACAAACTGACACTAGCAGACTTACTACCAGGTTGGGAGCTAATAGTGTCAGAAATTTGGCCTCCTGTGTTTGAGTAGCTCAAAAATACTACCAGAAACCTGGGATCAGAGCCTCTCTGCGAGACGCTACGCGAACGCCCAATTAGTGCGACTTGATTCTACAAAACGCTTCCTTATTTAGTAGAATAATTTTCAGAAAGTAGATGCGCGAAAAACAAGCCAGATTTGTCCAAATTGCGAAACCGAGACAGGTAAAAAGAAGCTCTCAGAACGTACTCATATTTGTGGAAATTGCGGATATACAACACACAGAGATGTTGCTGCCGCGCAGGTAGTTCTTCAAAGGGGACTTGCAGCCGTAGGGCATACGGTCAAGATGCAAGAGTTCGGGTAAATTCATTGGAATCCCTGTGAAGCAAGAATCCTCATACCTAAAGGTATGAGGAGTGTCAAAGCCAAGGACGACTAACTTGTTCTAATTCTCCAATTTCATCATCGCTCAATCTCCAGCCCAAAGCACCAGCATTCTGACGCACCTGTTCGGCTGTCTTCACCCCAGCAATGGGAATAACGTTACCCTGAGCAATTAACCAGTTGAGAGCAACTTGGGCAGGAGTGCGATCGTATTTTTCCCCGAAGTTGCGTAGCAAAGATATGACTGGGGCAATTTTTTGCAGACCTTCTTTCTTAAATCGCGGGTCTATTTTCCTCGCACCAGTGGGGGTTTCAGCACTATCAATAGTGTACTTGCCAGTGAGTAATCCTTGTGCTAAAGGACTATAAGCCAAAATAGTCACACCCAAATCACGGGCAGTTGTGATAATACCTTGACTTTCAACTTGGCGACTGAGTAAAGAATAGCGTACTTGGTTCACAGCCAAAGGCACTCCACGGGCTGCCAATATTTGATGTGCGTCTCGCATTTGCTCTGCTGAGTAATTACTCACGCCAACTGTGGCAATTCTGCCCCGCTTCACTTCATCCGCTAGGGCATTCATCAAAGTTTTTTGACTTAAAAAGAAAGCAAAAGGCCAATGCACTTGGTACAGGGCGATTTGCTGTAATTGTAGGCGTTTGAGGCTTTCTGTTAAAGCATCAGAGACGGATTGGGCTGTAAATCGCCACGGTAGGGGGCCAAATTTTGTGGCAATTTGCACAGATTGTTGTGTCTGTTGCAGAAATTGCCCCAAAAATTTCTCGCTCTTTCCCATTCCGTAGACTTCGGCAGTATCAAAGAAGTTAACACCAGCGTCTAAGGCTGCTGTAAAGGCTTCTTGTAACTGTTCTGGGCCATAGCGATCGCCATAATTCCAAAACAATTTATCACCCCAAGCCCAAGTGCCTATGCATAAGGGTGTAACAACTGGGCCATTTTGCCCCAATGTGATAGTTTCCACGGTTGCAAAATTTAATTTATATTTCTTTACTTTTATAGTGTATCGAAATGGTTGATGCAATATCTTCACAGTGCGTAGGCGTAGCCCGTCGTAGACATCGTCACCACTTGGCCATAGACTCTGACCTCTCTCCAAACCTCTCTCCTTTTAGGCTATCCATTAGTCACATCTTTCTTAACATTGCGGAAAAGAAGTCAGGGAGAGG
>NZ_JABXKM010000295.1 GCF_017115025.1 Nostoc sp. NOS(2021)
GGCTTATTTTAAGTAAGTTGTAGTTTTGTTGAGAAAGATCCGGGTAATGGATAGCCTAAAAGGAGAGAGGCTTTGAATCTTACTCCCCAACGCTAGTAGGGGAGCCAGTGCGTTGCGGGGGTTCCCCCCGTTGTAGCAACTGGCGTAAGGGGCTGGGGGTTAGGTCTCTATTGGACTCAACTAAGAAACGCTATATGATAGTTGAGTGTATTTACTTGTATTTAAGAATTAGATGATTTATCCTGCTTGGCTTTTTTGATTAATTCCATGTAGACATTAATCTCACTAATTTCTACATCATGCTCAACTCTGGTTACTTTCCATCTTTCCTTTTTTAGGTAAACTTCCTCTCCTACTCTGGGAGTAAATTGGAGATCATAGAACTTTTTTAGAAAATCTTTTTGATTTTCTTCCCATAATATTACTTTGACTGGTTCTTTAGTCATTGATTATGCCTTTTTAGTTACTAGATGAAGGTAAGTAGTTTGATGACATACATACGGCAAGTTTATCTTAAAAATTCAATGTAATAGCGTAGTTAAAACCACATTCTTCACATTGATCTTTTTATGTGGCTTGATTGTGTCTCTTCAAGTTAAATATTTTTTATTTTTATAGCGTATCATCATTGTCTGATTCATCGCCTTATTAGCTGTATCTGTACAATTCAGATACATATTGCTTACGGTCAAATTTGAATGGGCCTAGATTATATTGCCAGTCACGATGAAATTGACCAAAGTCAGCCCACTCAACAGTTGATTCATTAAGTGTGATGCGAACCTGAATAAACCAGCACTCAATCACCCCACAGGTACAACCTAAAACAATTGCTTTGCCAGCTTGCAAATTATTTGATTCCAAGCTAAACCCATGATCCCAAGGTTCGCCGAGCAAATTGCGTGAAGGAAGTAAAACCATTGAAGGTGGTAAATACAAATAGTCTCCCGATGGAAAGGCTAACTCATCAATATCTTCCTTCGCAGCACGTCATTCCTTAATCTCCGCTTGAATAAATGGTTTTTCAATTAGACGCACTACTTCTATGAGCGGTTGATTATTGATATAAATCTCAGCCACACAAAACCCCTTACCTAGTGTCCAGGGAGGAAATGATCGATTGATTCGTATTTCAAAGCGATCAAAAGTTTCCATCTTACAAAACTTATTCCATCAACTCTCATAAACAACAGTTGGCTGTCCTGTGATGGTTGCTAAACGATCACTGATTGATGTAACAATTGCAAAAGCTGTTTCTTCTGTTATCATTCCTGACTCCAAAATAACATGAATGCCATGCATTTCATATGAAAAGGATACTTCACAGCCACAAACTTCAATCTGGCAGATATCCTGTCTCTCAATTCTTTTTGATGGATAGTCAAGCGGCTGATATATCTCGCAACCAGCATTATCAGGGAAGATAAACCATCCGCCTGCTTGCGGCTGGATATTAAATTCAAGCATATATGGTAGTTGTAAGTTTAGATTAGATTCAAAGATTCTCCTATCTGTTAGCCACACCTTTACTTCGCAAGAAAGATGCGAAGAAGAGGCTCTCAAAACCTTTGATCTGGCTGGAGTCTGCCAACCATTTATAATAAATGCCGCGCTAAAGTTTCTTACTTTAGTCATTTTTCAAGCTTTTTTACCATTTGCTATATACACACTCATTATCCAGCCACTTTGATTGATTCATGACGATGGGTTGTTAAGTATAAATCAATGTAATCTTTGTTGCAAGATTCAACTGTATTTAATTCAAGAAGTTCTGGAATCATAGCTTTGAGTTTTGCTGTTAACACCTCAATAGTAGAAGCTTCTGTAACCAACCCAGGTAGATTATCGCTGCTCGCTACCCAAACATCAACCTCAGCATCCCAAAAAGCGCTTACGTTGACAATAATAGTACTCATAATTCGCTTTTTTAGCTATCGCGCGTCTGTCAATAATTTTAGTTCAGAACTTTGAAAATTTTGCAAGTTACTTACAAAATCAGATATAATCTGAACTTATTGCTTTAACAAAAACCTAAAAACTTTTTGGGTTTTTAGGTTCTAATTTCGGGGTTTTCAGCCAACATTTTTGTAATTGAAATGCTGACAACGCTCAAATGAACTTCACCAGTTATTTTGCCCAAATCTGACAACAGACATTAAATGTCCATTCTATGCGCTTGACTATGCGGCGATCTGGACAGCTTCTATATCAACATTGAGGTGTTGAGCAATCTGCTCCACACTCATCCCTGTTTTTAGTAACAGAGGCACGGTAAGTTTCAACATTTCAGCTTCCCGTTCTTCTCGACCTTCTTCTCGACCTTCTTCTCGACCTTCTTCTCGACCTTCTTCTCGACCCTCGGCTTTCGCTTCCTGATAAACCCTTGTTTGCTCTAAAGTCAGTCCTAGCATAGCTTCAACTTCCTCTCTACTCAACGAAGAAAACTTATAAACGGCGATTGTGGTTATGATGTCTAGTATTTCGTTTTTCGGCAGTGTGTCCGTTGACTCTAATTTTACCCGCTCAATCAATTGCTTTGCTTGCTCCGCCATCACTTGATCCGATGCTAGAGTCAACTGCATCAAGTTGATGCCTATTGGCTGCTGATTAGTCGCGCCTAACTCATCTAAATAGATTCGCTGCACTTGGTCGCTGTTGAGAAATATTCGATGAGTTTTTTGATCGCTTGGTTCCAAAGAGCGTGATGAAAAAATTACCACACAGAACCAGTCATCATACTGAGAACGATTCCGGTTCAGGTACATCAGCGACTCGGTAAAAAACCGATGGTAGAGAGCTTCATCTTTTTGGAATTGAACTTCAGCAAAAAAGATCACCCTGGATGTTGCATCCTCTGGAGGTAAAAACACACCATCGATGCGAAAAGCGGTTTCTTTGACTTCAAGTGATTCAAATCGATAGTTTTGCCCTTGCAGAGGAGGATTATCAACCAATTCAAAGAGTAACCCCGGAAAGCGCTTAAAAATTTGATAGTAAATGGAATCTCGTTTCACTACTTCATCCTAAAATTCTCTCGTTATCCGATCGCGGATTACAACCAAGCCATAAAAATTAATCCTAACTTGGCTGAAGCTTATGCTAATCAAGGTGTTGGTATAACTGGTTGCTAAATAACTGCGATACCTTCTCTAGCAGACGCTACGCGTAGCTTGCTTCCACGTACTCCTGCGGAGGACAAGCTACGCGTAGCGTCCCGTAGGGAAGTGGTACGGTGAGCTACGCTAACGTAACTTCCACTTTTCGTTCGCTGATTTCGAGCGGGTAGGGTTTATCTTTATTTAAAGAGAGAGAGAGACAAAATCCTATAAACTATACGAAAAAGTAGCTATGGCAAGCGGTAAAGTATTTGATACCAAAACAAAATCCCTATCTCTGCCAAGGGTAAACCTGCTAACTATGTTCCGGTTGGGTTTATTTCAAATGGGGTTGAGCATGATGTCTATTTTGACTCTGGGAGTACTCAACAGAGTCATGATTCAAGAAATCGCAATTCCGGCGACGCTGGTATCAGTAGTTCTAGCACTGCCTTTATTTGTTGCTCCTTCCCGTGTCTGGTTCGGCCAGATTTCGGATGCCAAGCCGTTATGGGGATACCACCGCACAGCTTATGTTTGGGTGGGCGCGGCAATATTTGCGATCGCAGCTTTTTTAGCTATACAAGTGATGTGGCAGCTCAATATTGCTGCAAATAGTGCAGGTGGTTGGGCATGGACAACCCAAACAATCGGCTGGACAGCGCTTTTGTCACTGATCTTCGCTATATACGGTCTAGGAATTTCTGCTAGCGGCACCGCTTTTGCTGCTTTGTTAGTGGATATATCTGAAGAAGATAACCGTTCCAAAGTGGTAGGTGTGGTTTGGTCGATGTTAATGGTGGGGATTATTGTTGGGGCAATTATTAGTGCTAGCTTGCTGAAGCAATTAACGCCAGAAGCAACAACAGCAACCTTGCAGGCGGCGATCAATAGGCTGTTTATCATCGTCCCAACAATTGTATTTGGGCTGGCGATCGCAGCAACATTGGGCGTGGAAAAAAAGTACTCCCAATATTTAAGCCGTTCCACATTAGTGAACCGGGAAGACAGCATAACTCTTGGCAAGGCTTGGGAAATCTTGACAGCTAGCCCGCAAACAGGTATATTTTTCACCTTTTTACTGGTGATGACTCTCTGTTTGTTTATGCAAGACCCAGTTTTGGAACCTTATGCAGGTCAGGTATTTAAAATGCCTTTGGCTGAAAGTACTAAACTGAACGTTTTTTATGGAACAGGTGTACTGATTGCCTACGGTGTGAGTGGTTTTTTGATTGTGCCACGTTTAGGTAAGCAAAGAACTGCAAGACTAGGCTGTATATTAGTGGCATTTTGTACAGCATTACTTGGGATATCAGGCTTCACAGCTAATCCAGCTTTCCTGAAGCTAAGTTTAATTTTGTTCGGTTTAGCCACTGGTGTCTTAACTACAGCAGCTGTTAGCTTAATGTTAGACCTCACAGTTGCCGAAAGCGCAGGTACGTTTATTGGGGCATGGGGGTTAGCGCAGTCTGTCTCTAGAGGTGTGGCAGTGGTTTTAGGTGGTACTTTATTGGATATAGGTCGCAAGCTATTACCCAATTTAGTTTTAGCTTATGGACTGGTATTTGCTCTAGAAGCCGTGGGAATGTTGGTGTCGATTTGGTTTCTCAATCGGGTAAACGTCACAGAATTTCAAACAAATACAAAGCTGGCGATCGCTTCGGTTTTAGAAAGCGATTTAGATTAAACTAGAAACTTGGCTCAGGAACGCCTTGGCGCGAGAATTAACCAATGAATGATTTTTGGACAACAATTCTTGATTTTGCTCAAACTACCACTAACAGAGTGGGCAAGCAGCTAATGCAAGATTTTGGGCAAGTACAGGCTGACCAAAAAGCTGATGGTAGTTTGGTGACGCAAGCAGATAAATGGGCAGATCAGGAAATTCGGGATGCGATCGCTTCTAATTTCTCTGGTTACGGCATTTTGAGCGAAGAGAGCGATCAGTCATTTCCCGGTACTGAGTGGTGCTGGGTAATTGATCCTCTGGATGGTACAACCAACTTCACACGCGGCATTCCTATCTGGACAATATCTCTGGGTTTGCTATATCAAGGTACACCCATTTTTGGTTATATTTACGCACCAACCTTGAATCAAGCTTTTCATGGTTTCTGGGCAGGTTCATCTGGGTTAGTAACGCCAACAGGAGCATTTCTCAATCATCACCCGATCCATAGCAGTGTAGATAGTCCCAGCAAAAATCACTTTTTTAACCTCTGTTCCCGTAGCACCGCAGTGATCCAAAACGGCTTTCCCTGCAAAATTCGGATGTTGGGTGTGGCTAGCTATAACTTTTTGACAGTTGCGACTGGAGCAACATTAGGTGGTATTGAAGCGACACCAAAAGTTTGGGACTTAGCGGGGGCTTGGGTAATTGTCCAAGCAGCTGGCGGTGTTTGGTTATCGCTCAAGTCAGAACCGTTTCCGTTGTCACCGGGAGAAGATTATAGCGATCGCTCTTTTCCCACCCTTGTGGTTAGTCGTCCTGAATTAGTTCCAGTATTTCAACCTTTTCTCGAAGGCGTAAAAATTTAATTTGCCGCTCTCACACCTAGAAACAGTTATTTTGTCACGAGCCTAGTGGACGGCGGCATATCGATAATTAAACTTAACAAAACTCTAGTCAAACAAAGAATTGAGTATAAATAAAGCTGGTAATAATCCTGATTTAAGTGCAAGACCAGTGTAGTTAATAATTTATAGCAGGGAACAGGGAATAGGGAACTCTTAACAGGCTTGAAAGTCTCTTGGTGTCAGTGTTTTCTGATTAGCTTATGTCAACCGCTACCTGGCAACTGCTATCAGTAGTGTTGTAGCTTCCATCACACTGCTTCATCTAGTATAAAAAATTTTATGTTGTCTAATCTAGATTTAATTCGAGAGTTTGTGCAAAACTCTATCCAGAAAAAAGAAGTTTTGTTGTCAAATCCTGCTTTGACAGCACAAACAGTGTATAAAACAAACCAACTGACAGCAAAAGCCGAAGGTGTAATTGCCACCGTCCAACTATCTAATACCCTATCTGAATTCTTGATTTATCCAAAATCATCCCAGTGGGAATTGATAAATCAGGCATTAGCAGAATATGGTTATCTCCTCAAAGGAGAAGTAGATAGTCGGGGTTACTATCAGTATCAATACTACGAAGTTCCCAAAGGCTATAAGATGCACTGTACTAAATCTGTGCTTCTATGGCGAGCTTGGTGGAAATATCGCAAGTATACTTTGCGACCAGGAATCCCGTTGGAACTTCTGATCAGGACACGAGATTCATGGTATCCAATCCGAGATTTAATTATTAGTGATGGACTTCTTTATATCAAAACATTAGGAAGCGAGATAGCACTTGACTCAGATGACTTGGTTACTTGGTTAAGCAAAATTGACGTCTGAAACTGAGTTCTTGTTGAAAAATGCTGAGATTTTTTTCGCTTACTTTGAGACTATGACTGTAAGTGGTTTTTAATAAACTGTTTCATCTTCTTTCCGCCATGCTGGATCAACAATACAAATAAATACCAGAGGTTCGATGCCAGAGTTAGAAATAAATTGCCGCGTATTCGGAGGAATATACACAGCGTCTCCCGGCTGAACTATCTGGGTTTGATCATCAATGTGCATTTCTCCGGTGCCAGTGAGAATATAATAGACTTCTGAGGTAGAGAGCGAGTGGGGTTGAGAAGTTTTCCCTACTGGCAATGTTGCATGAGCCAAACTATAGCGCAATGCCAGAGGTTGCTTATCTGGATGTAGCAGTTCTCGCAGAATGGTGTTATCTCCTGCGATGAATTCTGGACAGTCTTGAAGTTTTTGAACTAGCATCAATCAATTTTTGGTTTGAGGTTTTGAATTAGTCAAGAGTCATTAATTATTCTCCCTCTGCTTCCCCTGCTTCCCCTGCTTAGTACAGATAAGGATTCGTCTTAGGTTGATAGTCAGAACAATTGATCGCCTCTTCTGTATTGGCAATAGATGGGCGTACAGTACATTTAAGACGGTAATTGTCGGTAAAAAATTGGCAACCAGTACAGGGGATTTGATGCATTTGCTTGGCTATAGTCAGACTATCTCGCGCCGCCGCGCAAAGACTCAAAACAACGAGAATAATTACAGTCCAAGCAACGACGAAGCAAATCGGGATTAATAAAGGTTGAATCCCATGAATGAGGAAAAATATCAGTTTAAACACAGTATATCCTGATACAAATTAAGAGTTATAAGTATATTAACTCTTAACTCCTAATTCTTAACTTCTTACTATACAAACGCCGTGTGCGACTTTTCCTCAAACCTAACCCCAACCCCTTCCCTACTAGCGTTGGGTAGCAGAATCAGAGTTTCTCAGGAGTGGGGGAGAGGAATGGAAGCGGGGTTATAAGAATAAGTCGCACATCGCGTTATAGAAGTAGAAGTTAAACGCCAGCATGACCCAGCGCTAAACCAGTGACGAGCATTCCTAGAACCAGGAACGGTTGGGCGCTGGCTTGGTACTTAACATCATTCTTCACGGGATCGCGCAGGAAATACATATCCTGCAAGGTGATTTGCGGGATGATTAACAGTATTAGTATTGCTGCATACAAATTCTCATGGATGCTGACGAGATAAGCTGCTATCAATGCTTGAAAGACATCAATCGTCACGACACAAATCCAAGCCGCAGTGGTGATACCAAACATTACGGGTAGTGACTGTAATCCTAGCTGGCGATCGCCTTCCACACTCTTAAAATCATTGACAATGGCAATGCCCAATCCAGCCAAGCTGTAGAACATTGTCAAAATCACAATTGTGGAATTGAGATCACCAAACAAAGCGTGTCCTGTAGACCAAGGTAGGGTGATATAGCTTGCACCTAAGGCGTAGCTACCTAGCCAGCCGTTTTGCTTGAGTTTCAGGGGAGGTGCAGAATAAATATAAGCGATGAAAGAACCGATGAGCGCGATCGCTGTAATTGTCGGGAATTCATGACCAACCCAGACATCCAGCACAAATGCCAAACTAATGCCAGCAATCAGTAATACCCAAATCTGAATAATTACCTGGGGTAGGGGAATTGCCCCAGAGGGGATAGGGCGATAGGGTTCATTAATGGCATCGATTTCGCGATCGTAGTAATCATTGAGGATTTGGGTGTAACCTGTCATTAATGGCCCAGCCAGTAACATACAGGCTGCTACCTTCAACACATTTTCCAGAGTCCAAGTATAGTTACCAGAAGAAGCCGCACCACAGACTACGCCCCAAATTAGGGGAATCCAGGTAATCGGCTTCATTAGCTGCAAACGAATTTTCCAAATTGAAGTTTCCCCTGGCGCTGCACCTTTCATCCCCAAAAGTTGCCTAGTTTTCGCACTGCGATCGGCAGATGCGTTCGCTTGCTCATTGGGATTATTTACCACTGAGTCTAGTGCCTCAGATGGGTTAGGGTCTGGGATAATGGGAGTTGATTCTGACATAAGGCGTATTTTTTTAAGAGTGAGGAGTTAGGAGTTAGGAGTTATGAATTATTGTTTTATTCCTAACTCCTCACTTTTAACTCCTAACTAAATTAAAACGAAATTATCAAATAATTATTCTGAAACTTTGCTCCAGCAACGGGTCTGCCACTCAGAGCCGGGGGTAAGGGAATATTGCGCCGCTGGTCTCCTGCTTCTACCGTGACTTCTGGCCCATATTGGGTGAGCTTGACTTGCTTTTTGTCAAATCCTGGCAAGAATAAGCGTACTTGACGAGCTTGGATGTCTATTTCAATTGGTTTGGGAGCCAGTAACGCTTGTGCTTCAAAGTTGGGTAGGGCGTCTATCAGTGGTTGCCAGTCACCTGTTGGCGAGTCGGGAACTACGCTTACAGGTAGGGGTGTAAATTCCTCTGACAGTTTGACATTTGTCTGCGAAGACACAAGCAGAACACCACCGACAGTTAGACCGATTTGTTGAGCGCTACCCCACAAATAACGAGCATTTGCTACCTCAATGGGATCTCCTGTGGTCACTAAGAAAGCAGCCAGACGCTTGGGGTCAGTAAGAGCGGCTCTCCCCTTTTCTAAGAAATTATTGACTTGGTTAGTGGGCCCTGCGAAGTTATCTGCTGTCCAGTTGACATTGAAAAAACTGCTAATCAGTGGTTGAATCAAGGGCGATTCAGTAATCGTCTTCCCCAAATCGGAGTTGACAAACAATTGCCGAAATCGCCGGACATACCAACTCAGAGATTCTGGCAAACCCAACATTCGCAACGTTAAAGAGTCACCCGTGCCATCGTAGACGATCGCATCATATTTGCCACTGGCATCATATTCGCGGATAGCATTCAGGGCCAGGGCGGTGTCCATGCCTGGTAGTACTACCAGTTCTTGACCAAAAACGTCTTTGAAGATGGGCGTGCGGAGATATTGCGCCTCAAGTTTCTTCGCTTCGTCCCAGTTGCGTTCTAGTAGTACAGATGCTTGAAACTGGACTGCTTGCAGATTGGGAGCGATTTCCTGGGGATCGGCAGCAATGGGAGTACCCAGCAGAATTGACAATGTTGGTTCTGCTTGTCCAGCTAGAAGTACGCGCTTGCCTTGACTTGCCAATAATTTGGCGGCGGCGATCGCAATTTTGGTACGAGCGGTGCCGCCTTTGCCCAAAAATGTCAATATTAGAGCCATTAGTTAATTCCTCTTTTCACCGCCGAGCTTTTCAACTCCAACTTAGCACTCAACAAAGACTCTCAGCCTGTGCTTTCAACTTCAGATGCCAAGAAAAACCCCGAAATGAGTTCTTTACTACTACACAGGTTTGATTTCATCTTCAAAAAACCAAGTGGAAGAATTGTCCTCAAACAGCACCACTACACCGATCCCACCATCAATGACTTTGTAGCCTTGGATGATACCCACTTGTCCTAGTTTTTTCACAATTGGGGGAGAAACGCGATCGCGCAAACGAAAGACTTTAACCTTTTGTCCGATTTCCATACCTGATTACAATTCAGATAAACCAAGTCTCAGTGTAGCGGAATCCGTGACTCTGCTCTCACAAATTCAGCAAAAATGAGGGAGTCAGGGAAATGAGGGGGAGAATCCTAACTCCTAACTCATAACTCCTAACTTCTGACCTAACAGCTTAAAATTAAATCAACAACCAAGCAGGTATATACCCATGTTTGTCACAGCGCAACAGCTAGAACAGCAGATGCCCGATGCAACTCGGTTGTTAAGTGATGAGCCGGAGATGGAAACTTCGTTGCACTATATGCAGCTACTGCTGCTAGTAACTTCCCTTGAGTGGCTGTGGCGTGACTGTAATGATTTCTTTATCGGTGCGAATCTAACGATTTATTTTAGCCGTCAGCAGTTGCGAAATCGAGATTTTCGCGGCCCAGACTTTTTTTTGGTCAAAGACACCGAAAGGCGATCGCGCAATTCCTGGGTAGTCTGGGAAGAAGATGGTCGTTATCCAGATTTGATTATTGAATTACTTTCTGAAAGTACGGCTGATATTGACCGGAATTTGAAGAAAAATCTCTATGAAAATCGATTTCACACACCAGAATATTTTTGGTTTTCGCCGGAGAATTTGGAATTTGTGGGTTTTGAATTGGTAGGCAACAAGTATCAGCAAATTACACCAAATGCGCGGGGATGGTGTTGGAGCGATGTGCTTAGGCTGTATTTAGGCGTAGAAGCAGGTAAATTGCGCTACTTTACATCCGATGGTGATTTAGTTCCTACACCAGAGGAAGCTGCTATTGCGGCGCAACAGGTGGCTGTTGAGGCACAGCAACAGGCATCGGAAGCGCAGCAACAGGCATCGGAAGCGCAGCAACAGGCATCGGAAGCACAACAACAGGCATCTGAGGCGCAATTGCGGTTGGAACAAGAACAGCTGCTATCGCAACGCTTGGCGGAACATTTGCGATCGCTAGGAGTTAATCCAGATAGCTTGAGTTAAGCAACAAAGGTAGTAGTCATGTATCAAATAGATCCACCTCGTCCGCCACAAGAAACAATGCCGACGATGTATGATTTACCTAGTGAATTAGTAGGGGAATCAGGTTTGCCAGATGAATTTCACCGCATTCAGGCAGATTTACTCAGTGAGACTTGTCAGCCTCTGACTTATCCATCTGAGGAAATTTTGCTTGCTAGCGACTTAAATCTTTACTACGATCCCCGTCATCCTTTGTGGTACAAGCGTCCTGATTGGTATATGGTTTTAGGACTACCTAGTGCTAGCAAACAGCAAGACTTACGCTTAAGTTACGTCATTTGGCAAGAAGGGATTGATCCATTTTTAGTAGTTGAATTACTTTCACCAGGCACAGAACAAGAAGATTTAGGAAAAACACTGCGGGAAGTAAACAGACCCCCAACAAAGTGGGAAGTATATGAACGCATTTTGCGGGTTCCCTACTACGTTATCTATGACCGCTACGAAAATCATTTGCGTGCCTTTCAACTCAGTGGCACTCGTTATGAAGCAATCCCTTTACCAGAGAACCGCTTCTTTTTGGCAGAGTTAGAACTAGGATTGGGTCTTTGGCAAGGTTCTTACCAGCAGACAACAGGTTTGTGGTTGCGTTGGTATAATGCAGCGGGTTGGGTGCCGACGCGAAAAGAACAAGCAGAACAAGAGCGCCAACGGGCGGAACAAGAACATCAACGGGCTGAACAAGAACATCAACGGGCAGAGCGATTGGCAGAATATTTGCGATCGCAAGGAATTGATCCAAACAACCTACCCTAGTAAAAGGTAGCCATGACTACAACCATCAAAATAGTCAATCCCAATATCGAATATCCCAGTTCCGACGGTGAACCATTGGCAGAATCATATCTACATCTCTACGCAATTCTCACCACCCTAGAAATAATTAAACAATACCTAGCAGGCAGACAAGCCACAGTTTTAGCAGACCAATTTCTCTACTATGCTCAAGGTTTTCCCAAATTAAGAGTTGCACCAGATGTGATGGTAATTTTTGATGTGCCGCCTGGGGGTCGGGATAGTTATAAAGTTTGGGAGGAAGGTCAAGTTCCTCAGGTGGTATTTGAAATGACTTCTCAAGGAACTCAAAAACAAGACCAAGAGCAAAAGAAAAACCTCTATGAACAATTAGGGATTTTAGAATATTGGTTATTTGACCCCAAGGGGGAATGGATTGAAGAAAAGTTAAGGGGATATAGGTTAGAGGGTGAGACTTACCAGTTAATTGTGGATGGTATATCTCAACCTCTAGGATTAAGAGTGGCGGTGGAGGGAGAATTATTGGGATTTTATCGTCTAGATACGGGGGATAAATTACTCACACCGACGGAGTTAGCTGAACAATTACAACAAGAACGTCAACGGGCAAACCAAGAACGCCAACGGGCTGATAAATTAGCAGAATATTTGCGATCGCAGGGAATTGATCCAGATAATTTAAGTTAAGCATCAAAGGTATTAGTGATGTATTGAAGTAATGCATTCCGTCCGCCCCAAGAAACCATCCCGACTTCACAACCTGACTAGTTCACAAATATTTTGGTAGGCTTATCAAGAATTGTTCCAGTATTTGAATTTTTATGCAAAAAAGAGTTATTGTTTTAGACTATTTGCGCGGTATAGCTGCTGTAGCTGTTGCTTTTGGGCATTTTCATTTTATTTTAGAGACTAAAGTTCCAAATATTAATTCTCATAGTATTTTGTATAATTTAACAGAATTTTATCCATTTATTGCAGTCCATGTGTTTTTTTTAATTTCAGGCTTTGTCGTTCCGAAATCATACGAAGATGATGGTTCTATTCAAAAGTTTTTTATCAAACGGATTTTTAGAATTTACCCTTCATACGTTATTGTATTGATTGCAACGACATTAGTTACTAACTTATTTACAATGGAACCTTTTATTGGGACTAGACAATTTATTGCAAATCTCTTATTTTTACAAGATTTACTAGACTCTAAGGCTATTATTCCTGTTGCTTGGACTCTTTTAATTGAATGGAAATTCTATTTCTTAGTGCCAATTTTGAGTTTATCAACGAAGACAGCAGGAAAACTGTCCTCTGCCTTCTACCTCCTGCCTCCTTCAACAAAAAGTAGCAGCATTTTCACTTATTTTGCCTGTTCTGGTTTTGTTTTTTCGTGGTGTCTGATTCCTATCGATTTAATTCGTTATATAGATACAAAAATTCATATATTAGCAGTTTTGTGCAATATTCTCACTGATCAGTCTCCGCATTTGTTGATTGTTTTACTTGGAACCGTATTGGCGAAAGGGTATCTAGAACTCTGGTCTAGAAAAACAACAACTATTGTTTCTTTAATCACTATTACTGCAATCTTCTTTGCATTTTTCAGGTTATATCTTAAGTATGAACCTTCTGAGGTTAGCTTTATTCATTTAAATAGCTTTATTTGGGCATTTTGTATATTCAATTTTGCTTATGTTCTTCGAGCAAAGATACCTTATATATCTTTTTTCAAGTGGCTTGGAGATATTAGTTATTCTCTTTATGTTATGCATCTGACTTTGGGGAAGTATGTATTATTTTCTATCATTTATTACATTCCCAACTATCCGACAAGCGCAGTTTGCATAACGTTGTGCTTCTGCTTGCTTGTTTCCCATTTTATACATATTCTGATTGAAACAAGGTTTATACGCTATGCAAAAAACCTTACTGCATAATGTATGTAAATATTTATACATAAAGGCGTAATCATTTCTGAGAGAATACTGGAATGAGAATAAAGTGATATAGCGGTTATTAATTGGATGAGAACACAAAATTCCTTGCTGTCAAATCATTTCAGCAAAGTTTTTGTATCTCACTGAACTGCACACCGCTATATTAGCGACCAAGTATGTATAAGGTGCAGTAATATAAATACGCCAGTGAAGCTCACCGAAGGTATCTCTATAAAAGTTTATCGAAAATAGTCAAGAAAAATGTGAAGTTCAACGAGCAATGGCAGTCAAGATGTTGCTCTGTGAATATAAACATAAATCGATTATACCGCTCCTTGTCGATTTAAAATCAGCTTTTAGTGGTAAGCTAATATGTCAAAGTGCGCTCCAATAGTATAAAATGCGCGAATAACTTGCCTGTTATGTGTGGTGGTTTTTAAAGATGATACTTTCGCTTAAAAGTAATTCAACTTGGTTAAAAGTGCAGCGTTATTGGGAGTTGCTGCACGTTTTGGTATCGCGGAATCTCAAAGTACGTTATCGCGGGTCGTTTTTAGGTGTATATTGGTCACTGTTAAACCCGTTGATCATGACAGGTCTGTATACCGCGATTTTTGGGGCTACTTTTGCATCATATTACGACAATTCCATACTGGATTACATGTTGGCAGCGTTAACGGGACTGGTAGTAATCAATTTTTTCTCAGCTTCTACGTCCCAAGCTTTAAGTAGTGTAGTGGCAAATGGCTCACTGTTAAACAAGATTCGTTTGCCAGTAAGTATTTTTCCAGTTTCAATGATTGCAGCAAATGTATTTCAGTTTGCGGTTGGGACATTACCGTTACTGGGGATAATCACTTTGCTCAATACTAAGAGTTTAGTGAGTTTGGTAGCGCTATTTTTTCCCTTTCTGGCGCTAGTTTTAGTTTCTATGGGAGTCGGATTTATAATGAGCGCTTTATATGTGTTTTTTAGAGATTTACCTTATTTCTATGAGTTAGTTGCATTTATGATTTGGATTAGTAGTCCTGTATTTTATCCAGCAGCTATTGTTCCACCCCAGGTAAAGCCGTTTTTAAGGTTAAACCCGTTAGCACCCATTATTGAAAGTCTGCGTCAAATTACATTATCAGGAGCGCCACCGGACTTGAGTTTAGTTTGGGGTGCCTTGCTCAGTGGCATCATTATTTTGTCAATCGGATGGATTTGTTTTCAATTGTGGCGACATCAATTCATGGATTTACTGTAAATGGAAGTAATTCGTCTGGATAAAGTTTCGCTGTGGCGACGAACTCAAGAAGAGTTTTCTTATGATCTCAAAAAAACATTGCTATCTGTTTTAGAGGGAAAATATCGAAAACCTGTAAAAAAAATAGTACTGGATAAGATTGATTTGGTAGTCGAAAAAGGAGAAAAAATAGGTATTATTGGAGCAAATGGTTCTGGTAAATCAACGTTATTGAAAATAATTTCAGGAATTCTTCAGCCAACTACTGGATTAGCACGAGTTCGCGGCAAAATTGCACCGTTGATTGAGCTAGGAGCAGGATTTGATCCAGAAATTTCTGTAATGGACAATATTATGCTTTATGGAGTGTTGCTGGGGTTTTCTAGGGCAGAAATGAGAGAAAGAGCATATTCTATTTTAGAGTTTGCAGAACTGCATGATTATGCATTAGTTCCTGTAAAGGGTTTATCTTCAGGTATGGTAGCACGATTAGGCTTTGCTATTGCTACTGATGTACAGCCAGACATTTTGATTTTGGATGAAGTACTATCAGTTGGAGATGAAAGTTTTAAGAATAAATGTAAGCGAAGAATAGAAAACCTTTGGAATGCAAATGCAACTGTATTGGTAGTATCACACGATTTAAATTTTATAGAGCAGGGTTGTAAAAAAGTTATTTGGTTAGATAAAGGGATAATTAGATTTATTGGAAATGGAGATGATGCTATAAAACTTTATTTGAATATGAATTAGTTTGAATAAAATCTAAGCTAAAATTTAAATGTTAATAATTCAGATGTTGGCAATTATGTAAGTTAGGCTAAGTACTGTATATTTTATGAAATTTATCATTTGCACATTGAAATTAAAGGAGATAAATAAATGAAAATTGCTCAAATTAGCACTTGGAATGTTCCTTGTGGTATTGCTGGGTATACTAAAGGATTAGTTAATGGAATTTTAGAGCATGGTATTACTTGTACAGTACTACCAATTGAAGAAGAAAAACTGAAGTACATGACTAAAGATGAAATTAAAGAATATTTCCAATCGTATAGTAGGCAATTAACGGACTATGATATCATTCATATTCAACATGAATTTAGTTTCTTTGCTGGTTCTTATGGTTTGAATGGGTCAATTACTAATTTTCATAGTTTTTTAAAAGAGATACTAAATTTAAATAAAAAAGTATTTGTTACGTTTCATACAGAACCAAATTTTTTACTAGAATCTTCTCCTGGTTTAGCTGGTTTTTGCAAGAAAAATCTTAAGAAATTACACTGGGAATATTATATATCTTCTTTATTTAATTTTAAAAATAAACTAAATGCCATTGTTCACACTAAAAAAACGCGTCGAATTTTTGTAGATAGTGGCTTTGCGAAAAACTCCATTCACATTATTAAGCAGGGAGTTCCATTTTCATATAATCTACATAAGATAAACAATCCAGATAAAATAACTTTAAAAAATAAATTAGGGTTTCCTGATGACGCTATTATTCTTTCAATGTTTGGATTTATATCTACCTATAAAGGTTATAAAACAGCATTAAATGCACTAAAAACTTTGCCAGAAAATTATTACTTGGTAATTACAGGAACTTCTCACCCCAATTCTACTGATCTTGCTCTGGATGGGATAGTTAAATTTATTAATAGATACCAAAAAATTAGTAGCCGTATAAAGCTAACAGGATATTTAGAATTTGAAGATTTGCGTAGTTATTATAATATAACTGATTTTTGCTTGGCTCCGTATGAACCTGATACAGTATTGTCGTCGTCAGCTGCTCTTACTTGGGCTTTATCATCAGGTAAACCTGTTATCGCTAGTAAAATCGCCTCTTTTAAGGAATTGAATGAAGAAGCTAACTGTCTACATTTGTTTACACCAGGTGCTTCTGGAGAATTAGCTTATACAATTCAAAATTTAACTTTATCTAGTGATCTAAGTCAGCAGTTAGTTGCTAACGGCTTAATTTACTGCGAAGCTAACCAATGGTTTAATATTGCCAAAAAACATTTAGAAATATACGAAGAAAAAAACTTTAGTGGTTCTAACGCTCCCGTTATGCTGTAGTATTAAAATTTAGGTTTTATAGGAAAGCATCAAAACCTGAAAACCCAGTCTCTCTAAAGAATAAAGGCTGTTAGACCATTTTATTCATTAAAATAGTCTATAAAAGGAGCGATAGAGTTACTTTACTTAACATTTATAGGTACACATATCGCAATTATTTATTAACTCTATTTTTAGTAATATATTATTTTTTACTTCCTTGTTTAAGTTAATAATAACTTTACTTTATTAAATTTATGTATAGGAATTACACTCAGTTTTTTTAAGGGTAAATTTATGTATGACCATGATTTTTTGTACAGATGAAATATACTCTATTTTTAGATAATTGAAAAACTTTACACTAAAATTTTTAATTATTGTGATTTATTCAAAATCTATGATGAAAAAAGCTCTAATCACAGGACTAACTGGACAAGATGGCTCTTATCTTGCTGAACTACTACTAACCAAAGGCTATCAAGTCTTCGGCTTAGTCCGCCGCTCAAGTTCCAGTAATCTTGAGCGCATCAATCACCTTTCTGGCGATATCCAAATCCTTTCTGGTGATCTTTTAGATCAATCCTCTTTAATGGATGTGATTGCCGAAGCTCAACCTGACGAAATTTATAATCTTGCCTCTCAAAGCTACGTTCCTCTGTCTTGGACACAACCTGCTCTCACTGCTGAATATACAGCCCTCGGTGTCTCTCGCCTCTTAGAATCCATTCGTCGTTGTAAACCGGATGCCAGATTTTATCAAGCTTCAAGTAGTGAAGTCTTCGGTCAACCTGACGAATCGCCCCAAACTGAACGCACTGCTTTCCGTCCCCGCAACCCTTACGGTGTTGCCAAAGCTTACGCTCATTGGATGACTGTCAACTATCGGCAAAAATACAACCTTTACAACTGCTGTGGTATTACTTATACTCACGAATCGCCTCGACGTGGGACAGAATTTGTATTTCGCAAAATCACGCACGCAGCTGCCCAAGTTAAACTGGGTTTGGCAAATGAACTAAAATTAGGCAACCTAGAAGCTCGCCGTGACTGGTGTTACGCCAAGGATGCTGTTTACGCTATGTGGCTGATGTTGCAGCAAGAACATCCTGATGACTATATCATCGCTAGTGGTGAAACTCACTCTGTCAGAGAACTCGTTGAGTGTGCTTTTAACTGCGTTGGTTTAAACTGGCAAGATTATGTCTCAGTTGATCCTGCTTTTTATCGCTCTGATGAATCAGTGCAGTTAGTTGGTTCCATTAATAAAATTAAGACGGAGTTAGGTTGGCAGCCTCAGCATTCCTTTGAGCAATTGGTCGAGTTAATGGTTGATTATGATCTAAAAAAATTGAGCAACGGCGGAGCTTAAATATTCTGATGCTAAAAGTTGTAGTTGATGCGACTCCAGTGGATTCAAAACCAAGTGGGGTTGGCTTTTATGTTGCTAATTTAATATGCGCTCTTGATGTATTACAAAAAGATGAAAATTTTCAGTTAGGAGTAGTCCATCAACCAGGGTTAAAAAACTGGCTTCGGGGTGACTTCAGTTTTCCTGAATCCTTTAAACATTCTTCTCAACAGTATCTCTTGCCTTTACCTGTAAGAATTTCCGACTTATTATTAGCTTTAGCTTTTAAACCTACTTTATCTTACTTTGAAAAATATTTTGGTTTTCCAGATATATTACATGGTACAAATTACTCAGTTTATCCCTGTCAAAATAGTTTAAAGGTAATGAATATATATGATCTGACTTTTATTAAATATCCTAACTATGTAGATTCAGTTGTAAAAAAATATACGGAAAGGCTAAAGCGGTGTTTACAGTGGACAGATTTAGTTTTAACAATTTCAGAAAGCTCTAAAAAAGATATTATTGAATATTTGGAAGTAGACCCCAAAAAAGTCTATGTCACACCTTTAGCTAGTCGCTACTATCCTAATTACTTATGTGAGGAAATTGCCCAAAGTCTAGAAAAGCAAGCTAATTATGATTTTTCCAAACCATATCTACTTTTTGTCAGCACAATAGAGCCAAGAAAAAATATTAATACTTTAATCACAGCCTTTAATTTTTTAAAAGAAAAGTACAAAGTTGAACATCAATTAATCTTGATTGGCAAGAAAGGATGGAATTACGAACCGATATTCGCCGCTATTGAAAATTCCCCGTGGGGAAACCAAATTCATCATCTTAATTACTTATCTAATGAATTAGTTGCATTATTTTATTCCAAAGCTGATGTCTTTGTTTATCCATCTCACTACGAAGGGTTTGGTTTACCCGTATTGGAAGCAATGACCTTAGGCGCTCCAGTCGTTACTTCTAATACTTCGTCAATACCAGAAGTTTCAGGAGATGCTGCTATATTGATTGACCCCAATGATCCTGTTCAACTAGCCGAAGCTATCCTGAAAGTGATCAGTGATTCTCAGTTACGCCAAGAATTAATTAATAAAGGCAAAGCTAGAGCAAAATTATTTTCCTGGGAAAGAACGGCAAAAGAAACATTAAACGCTTACAGAACCATTATTTAATGAAAATAGTAGATAATACCTCAGCCAAACAATTAATTATTAACTTATCTATTCTCTTATCTCAACCAACGGGTATAGGCAACTATGCTCAAAACCTTTTTCCTTATTTAAAATCTTTTCAACCCACTCTATTAGTAGCGCAAAAATATCCAGATTTTGACTGCTATCCAATCCCGTCAAACTTAACCCCAGACCACGGCACAAAAGGTCATTTGAACCGCCTACTCTGGACACAATTTCAATTACCAAAAATCTATAAAAACCTCAAATCGAGTCTCTTATTCTCCCCCCTACCGGAAGCACCCCTTTATACTGACTGTCGTTTTGTCGTCACATCTTTTGACATGATACCGTTGCGTTTTGGCAGACGGTTCTCACCACTCACACCCTACCACCGTTACTACACTCCCCAAGTCCTTAAGCAAGCACAACACATTATTTGCATTTCCCAGACTACGGCTAAAGACATCACCGATTTTTACCAAATTCCCGCCAGCAAAATTACTCCGATTCCTTTAGCGCACGATCGCACTCACTTCCATTATCTCAACCTCCCCACCCGCAACTACTTTCTCTACATTGGTCGCCAAGATCCTTACAAAAACATCCAGCGACTCATCAGTGCTTTTGCGGCGTTACCTAACTGCGAAGACTATGAACTATGGTTAGTCGGGCCAATTGATTCGCGTTACACCCCAACTTTAAAAGTGCAAGTTGCAGAATTGGGTGTAATTAATCAGGTGAAGTTCCTTGACTATGTACCCTATGGTGAATTACCAAAAATCATCAATCAAGCGATCGCTCTGGTTTTCCCCAGTCTTTGGGAAGGCTTTGGTTTACCTGTCCTCGAAGCAATGGCTTGTGGTACTCCCGTGATTACCTCCAATCTCTCCTCATTACCAGAGGTGGCTGGCGATGCGGCGATTTTGATCAATCCCTACAACACCGGAGAAATTACAGAGGCAATGCAGGCGATCGCAACTGATTTGGAGTTGCGATCGCGCCTTTCTAGTCAAGGTATTACTCACTCTCAACAATTTAGTTGGGAAAAAACAGGAAAAGCAACAGCCGAAGTTTTATCCCGTTACATATAGATAGATAAACTAACGCCAAAATTGGATGCAAGGATTTGGGATTTTGTCAAGGTTTCAGATTATCTTGACTAATGACTCATAACTAATCCTCAATCCTTATGAAAGCATTAATTCTCTCTGGCGGTAAAGGTACACGCCTACGCCCCCTCACCTACAGCGGGGCGAAACAACTCGTACCAGTTGCTAATAAACCTGTTTTATGGTATGGCATTGAAGAAATGGTTGCTGCTGGTATTACTGATATTGGCATCATCATCAGCCCGGAAACTGGGGCAGAAGTCCAAGCGAAAACCGGAAATGGAGAATACTTTCGAGCGAACATCACCTACATCATACAAGACCAGCCACTTGGACTTGCTCATGCAGTCCAAGTTGCCCGTCCCTTTTTAGGTGATTCTCCCTTTGTCATGTACTTGGGCGATAACCTGATTCAACTAGGTGAGTTACGTTACTTTCTGCAACAATTTAGCCAACAACAGCCGGATGCTTTGATTCTCTTACGTCAGGTTGCTAACCCTAGCGCCTTTGGTGTGGCTGAGGTTGATGAAACAGGACGGGTATTACAGTTAATTGAAAAACCCAAAGTTCCTCCTTCAAATCTGGCATTGGTAGGGGTTTATTTCTTTTCTCACCTCATCTATGATGCGATCGCAAATATTCAACCTTCCACCAGAGGCGAACTGGAAATCACTGATGCCATTCAATACCTTATTAATCAGGAAAAGCAAGTTTTAGCCTACAATCTCCAAGGTTGGTGGCTAGACACTGGTAAAAAAGATGACTTATTAGAAGCTAACCGATTAATTCTCGACACCTATTTGACAAAATCAATTCTCGGCGAAGTCGATGCCCAAAGTCAGATTATTGGACGAGTTCAAATCGGTGCAAAATCTAAAGTAATTAACTGCACAATTCGGGGGCCAGTAGTCATTGGCAGCAATTGTCATTTAGAAAACTGCTTTATTGGCCCTTATAGTAGCATTGCTAACAATGCCACACTCATTGATACCGATTTAGAAAACAGTGTGATTTTAGAAGGTGCTAGAATTGCTGGAATTCATCAGCGCATTATTGATAGTGTCATTGGGCAAAGGGCACAATTGACTATTGCACCCCGTCGCCCTAAAGCCTTGCGATTTCTAATTGGCGATGACTGTCAAATTGAACTAACCTGATTCACTTGTTAAATATAGGAAAAGCCATTGTCAAAGTTGGAGTACAGCGCCTGTAAAATATAAATGCGAAATTCATCTGACAATCACAACACTGCGGCACATCCTATAAATAATATTAATGAGCATTGTACACACCAAAATTCCCGAAGTTCTACAACTTGAACCCCAAGTATTTGCAGACGATCGCGGTTTCTTTTTTGAAGCTTACAACCATCAAAAATTTGCTCAACAGACAGGTATTGTTACGAACTTTGTCCAAGATAACCACTCTTACTCCAAACTAAACGTTCTCCGTGGATTGCACTATCAAATTCAACAACCTCAAGGTAAACTTATTCGTGCTGTTGTCGGCACTATTTTTGACGTAGCCGTAGATATTAGAAAAAGCTCTCCTACCTTTGGTAAATGGGTGGGTTCTGAACTCAGTGCTAAGAACAAGCGCCTACTGTGGATACCACCAGGCTTTGCTCACGGCTTTCTCGCGCTTTCAGAAATAGCCGAAGTTCTCTACAAAACTACAGATTACTACGCGCCCCAAGGCGATCGCACAATCCTATGGAACGATCCAGATTTAGCGATAGATTGGCCCCTGAATGCGTCACCGATTTTATCAGCCAAAGACAAAGCTGGTAAACCTTTGAGAACTGCTGAAATATTTGATTAAGTACTTTCAAATTCAAGTAGGTTTCAGAACTAATCAGAATGAGTAAATCAATTCTGCTGATTGGTAGCAATGGTCAAGTGGGTAAGGAACTGCAACAAATCCTCCCATCCTACGGCGATATTATCTCAGTAGCACGCCCAACAATAGACCTTACCCAACCCGATACCCTCCGCAGTGTTATCAAATCCAAGCAGCCGCAAATCATCATTAACGCCGCTGCTTACACTGCTGTAGACAAAGCCGAAAGCGAACCCGAACTTGCTACCGCTATTAATGCTACTGCACCCCTAATTCTTGCCGAAGAAAGCCAAAAATTAGGAGCTTTTCTAATTCATATTTCGACCGATTACGTTTTTGATGGCAATGGGTGTAGCCCTTACCAGGAAAGCTATGCAACTAACCCCTTGAGTGTTTATGGTAAAACCAAACTTGCTGGAGAAGAAGCTATTCGGGAAACTTGCGCCCATCACCTTATCCTCCGCACTGCTTGGGTTTATGGAACCTTTGGCAAAAGTAACTTTGTCAAAACTATGCTGCGACTAGGTGCAGAACGTCAAGAACTTCGTGTTGTGGCCGATCAAATAGGTAGCCCGACTTGGGCGCAAGATATAGGCGCAGTCATAGCCCAGATAATTCCCCAGTTAACCCCAGAAATTAGCGGCACTTATCACTACACTAATAGCGGCGTTGCTAGCTGGTATGACTTTGCCATCGCTATTTTTGAAGAAGCACAACAGCTAGGCTTCTCTTTGAAAGTTGAACGTATTGTCCCGATTACAACTGCCGAATATCCCACGCCAGCCCGTCGCCCTGCTTATTCCGTCCTTGCTTGTAGAAAAATTTCAGCAATTCTAGGGACTTATCCCCCCCATTGGCGACAAAGACTCCGACAAATGCTCACAGATTTGAAAATTGGGCATTGAGCATTGGGAAAGAGGACGCAGAAGGCAGGAGTTCTTTACTTTTGAATTTTGAATTGATTTCTCCCTATTTCTTTTGACTTTTTAAAACTCCCGTTTCTTGTTGTATGGGCAAGACATCTAAAATATCGGTTTGGGAACAATATTTTAAATCTTCTTGACAGTCAAGACGCAACAATCGTTGACCGTGACTAGCTTGGTGAAGTAATCCCAATAAGTTATCTTGCCATTGAGAGTAAAGAGCGATCGCACTAATTACTTCATCGTTACCAGCTAATTCCTCTGCTGACAACGTGGTTTGCTGTAAAAGACTATGAGCGATCGCACCCGCACAAACTGTATCCTCTAAAGAAAAACTGCCTTCCCAACCGGAACCGACAATCCAGACTGTCTCTGGTTGCAACTCTTGGAGAAATTGCACCACCGCCGCCCGGTTAATCAAGGCTGCTGCTAATACATTTGGGGAGTCTTGTATCCGTTGTAAAGCACGGGTGCCATTTGTGGTACTGATAAACAAACGCCGCCCCTGCACCAATTCTGGTGTGCAGTCGAGGGGAGAGTTACCCAACTCAAAGCCAGCTACTTTCGCGCCGCCGCGTTCTCCAGCCCGCAGACGTTTTTGGGCAGGCCATTTTTCGCTAACTTCAATTAGTTGATCTAAATCGCTGAATACTTGTACAGCTTCGCCTCCAGCTGCCAAAACTGTCGCTATTGTGCTAGTGGCTCGCAAGACATCGACTGCGATCGCACATTCTGGGGCTTCATCCGTTGGAGTCAATTCAGGAGTGTGGTATACGAATAGCTTCACGCGCTGGATACACCTGCTTTAATACTACTGCCGCAAATAACATTCTACCTAGTTGGTGTCACTAACTATAGTCACAATTACTTCTGAAGCATTTTTTACCATCAAAATGCTGTATCTCATTCAATACATAAATGGCAGTGGGGAGTAGGGAGTGGGGAAGAAATCCACTCAGTAGGGGCAAGGTTTTAATTAAATCTTGAGAGTCCCTAATCCCTAATAAATACTCAAAAAGCCCATTTTTATGATTTTAGACTTTCAGACTTGCTGCACTATCTTGTAATCTAAAACAAGAACAGACCTTCTAAAAGGGGAAAAATTTACAGCTGCAAGCTTACAGCGCTAAGGAACGGATATTCATTCATTCCCCAGTAGAGAGGCGATTAATCGCCTCTCTCCCCACTCCCCACTCCCAATCAAAATTGCTATGGCACCTTTACCCGATTACCGCCCTAAACAACTATCTTTAGGCCCGTTGGAAGCGGAAATTTTAAATATCATCTGGGAACTTGGTTCAGCCACAGTAAAAGATGTACACGATCGCATACTGGCTGATCCCAACCGCGAATTAGCGTATACTTCTGTCACCACCGTTTTACGTCGCCTCACTGATAAAGGTTGGCTGGCGTGCGATAAGAAAGAGCGAGCATTCTATTGGCGACCAATGCTGAGTAAGCAGCAAGCAGATGTCATCAAAGCTCACGAGCAGTTACAGCGATTTCTAGCGGTGGGGAACCCCGATGTTGTTGCTGCCTTCGCCGATAGCCTAGATGAAGCCGCTAGTGAGCAAATAGCAGCGATCGCCAAACGCATTCAATCTGCACGCCAAGCCAGGGAGGAAAAATGATGCATCTAATAATGATTTTGAATGCTTTGGCAGTTGCCTGGTGGTTAAGATCCTCTTGGAATCAACCCCAAGGCAGTTGGAGTTTGCGGTGGGGGCGATCGCTATTTTTGTTTCTCTTCCCGCCCTTGTTAATTTTCATGACAGCGATCGCCGTGCTGTTTATGGGGCCTCAAGGACAAATGGGCGGGATGTACACAGGCTCGATCAGCTATGTAGTGGCATTAATTTATTTGGCATTTTTTGCCATTTTATGTATTAAACTTGCCTTCCAGGGTTGGCAGTCTGTGGAATCTGCGCGTAACTGTCCTCTGGTGAATTTGGGGGATAAACGAGCCAGGTTACTGCAAACGGGCGCGTTGTTTGCGGGTCAAATTGGTTTTTGGCAACCAGAATTAGTGATTAGCCAGGGATTACTACAAACTCTCTCACCAGATCATTTAGAAAGCGTCTTAGCACATGAGCAAGGGCATCACTATTATAGGGATACATTCTGGTTTTTTTGGCTGGGTTGGGTGCGTTCCTGCACTGCATGGTTGCCGAATACAGAGCCTTTGTGGGAAGAACTGTTAGCTTTGCGCGAACTCCGTGCCGACGGTTATGCAGCATTACAGGTAGATCCTTTGGTGCTAGCGGAATCACTTTTATTAGTAGTTAGTAGCAGCCCAGTATTATCAGAAATTTGCTGTGCTGCATTGGGTTCCTCTGGTGCAGATCGCTTAGAACAAAGAATCGAAGCCCTATTAGCGCCACCAGAACCAACACCTCAGATAACTTGGCAGTATTGGCATGGCTTTCTTTTGGCCTTGCTGCCTTTAGTTGCTGTGATATTTCATAGTTAAGTTGAATTTATAGCAGCGAACAGGCAATAGGCAATAGGGAATGGGCTTGAAAGTGTCTTGATCTCGGAATTTTACGATCAATTTATGTTCTAAACTATATTTCAACTGCTATAAAAAGCCACTACAGCCCAAAGCTGCGACGTTAGCGACATCGGTCGTGTCTGTAGTGACTTATGCCTTGCCTGTAGTAACTTCTGCTTTGACGTTTACGTGTTTCGCGCAGCCTGTAGCAACTTTTGCCTTCCCTGTAGCAACTTCTGCCTTGACGTTTCCGTGTTTCGCGCAGCCTGTAGCAACTTCTGCCTTCCCTGTAGCAAGTTCCGTCATCACTGTAGCAACATTTGTTATGTCTGTAGCAACATCGGTTGCGACAATAACGATGAAAATTTTGTTCTCCCCTACACCCATGCACCCCACCCCTTAATCTTCTCCCCTTAGCAAGGCTACGGTGTACACACAAATCTGAAG
>NZ_JABXKM010000098.1 GCF_017115025.1 Nostoc sp. NOS(2021)
CAGGGCTATTTCATTCTCATCTAGTCCGCCTCAGAATGAATTCACCAGTCTAATAGCGAAAGTCGTCTTTAGACGACTAAGAAAAGGTTATAGTCCGTTAAAACGGACTTTAGCTATGAGCCGCTGAACTTCAGTTCTGGGCGTTTTCTGTCTAGAACGAAATAGCCCTGGGTGTGCCATCGTTACGAATAAGTTTTCTAGACTTGCCATCAGGGCTGGGTGTTGTCATCAAATTTTCATCAGGGTAAGTAACTTTGTCATTGGGAGTACGGTCTCCTACTTCTAAATAAATAGCAACCACCGATGAGCGATTTACTAAATGATGTCCATTTGCCTCACCTGCGGGAAATCCTGCTGCCATTCCTGGTGTGAGAATTTCTGCACCTCTATCTGTGAGTAATGTTAGTTCACCCTCCAAGACATAGATAAACTCATCTTGATGAGAATGCCAGTGTCTTATAGAAGAATAGCTTCCAGGCTCTAACTTTACCCGATTTACTCCAAAGTTTTGCAATCCTGCAAAGTTACCTAACCGTTGCCGTATTCTTCCTGCAACCATTGGCTTGAACTCATCAGGGTAATTTGTGCGTATTTCGCTAGGTACTTCTTCGGGATTAATAATCATTGAATTACCAATTGGGAAACAGATTTATTGCGGATTATTGCACATAATTTAGAACAGGCGATAGATGAGCTTTACCCAGAAGGGGAAAAGGATAATGTACGGGCGTATTGCAATACGTTCCTCCCCATACGGTACAGAGCAAGTATTTTTAAATAATTGATGCACCTCAATAAAAGAAGGCAGCTATGCTAGAGAAAAGAAAGATTGTTTCATAGGCTTTTTAACTGGATAGTTATTTCCGATGTGATGTACTAGTACAATATTCCTTAATGAATAGAGATTTAGTTATGGTTCAAGCTACAGAGCATATTTACATAGTTAGGGATGATGCAATTCTGGGTGGTGAACCGATTATTCGTGGAACACGCACACCTGTGAGAGCAATTGTGGAAACTTGGCGCATGGGAGTTGCACCGGAAGAAATTCCCCAAGGCTTACCACATATTACTTTAGCTCAAGTGTTTGATGCTTTGAGTTACTATCTTGATCACCAAAATGAAATCAACAGTTATATTGAGCGTAACCGAATTCCAGATGAGCTAATTGACTCGTTGCTTCAAAACCCATGAGCAAAATTTTTATTAGCCTCTATTTGGATGAGGATGTTAACGTAATATTAGCAGATTTGGTTAAGGCTAGAAACTTTGAAGCAACCACTGCACAAAAAGCGGGTCAGTTAGGGAAAACTGATGAAGAACAGCTAGCTTATGCAGTCAGTCAAGGCATGACGTTATTAACTCATAACCGCGTAGATTTTGAAATTTTGGCACAAGCTTATTTTGTAGCGAGTCAAGAGCATTCTGGGATTATATTAGCTTTTCGTCGTCCACCCCAGGAAATTCTGAGGAGATTACTAATAATTCTGAATCAAGTCACCGTTGATGAGATGAAAAATCAGCTTCGTTATATCTAAAGAATATAATCTGTTTGCGGTGAGGAAACAAAGGCACGGCTGAGAGCAATCTGAAAATAACAGTAGAGTGTTCATTCCCTGACAAGGTTGAAAATAAAACTCAGTAGTTTTAGACCAGTAAATTCAGCAATTATGAATCAGAATATTGGAAGTGCCAGAATTTCTATTATTATTCCAACTCTCAATGAAGCGGCGAATATCAAAGAAGCAATCGCAACTACTCAACCCAGTACAAATATAGAAATAATTGTCGTAGATGCTGGCTCACATGATAGCACATTAGAAATTGCTCAGTCATTAGATATCAAAGTTATCTTATCGTCTCCCGGTCGGGCTGTTCAAATGAATGCTGGTGCTGTAGCTGCTAGCGGTGATATTCTGTTATTTCTCCATGCAGATACCCGTTTACCGACTGGGTTTGATGATATGATTCGGACAACGCTACAACAGCCGGGGATTGTGGCTGGTGCGTTTAACTTGCGGATTGATGCCTCACTTTTAAGTTTACGATGGGTGGAGTGGGGAGTAAATATGCGATCGCATTTTTGCCAAATGCCCTATGGCGACCAAGCAATTTTTTTAACAAAGGCAGTATTTCAGCAAATCGGCGGTTTTCCTGAATTGCCCATCATGGAAGACTTTGAACTTATGCGTCGTTTAAAACGCACCGGACGCATTGTAATTATTCCCACACCAGTTGTTACATCAGCCCGTAGATGGTTGCAAAAGGGAGTATTCAAAACTACGCTACTTAATCAAATAGTAATTATTGCTTATTTACTCGGTATTTCACCTCAGCGAATTTGTAGCTGGTATCGCCGAGAAAAATTTAAGAGGGTTTAAGCTGTTTTTTATGTAGGTAGTATATCTTCGCTGATGATTTGTCCGTTGTTTCCCAACGCTGTTAGAAGGTGCGATCGCGCTGTAGGGAAGATCGGCTCCAGTTGTATAAGTTCGTTCATAATATTCAGTATCTTTGGATCTGTGACTAAATTCGGTTCCATATTTTTTTACACCATATTATAGTCAATTCCTCCTAATATTAGATGGGCGGCTCAAAGTCGTTTGAACTTTTTTTGGAGAAATATCAATGACTATATCAATGTACAAAGCTTCAATACCCGTGTCTATTCGCACACTCAATAACCTTGTAGCTATTCTTGAAAAAGGTGCTGCTTATGCTGAAACTAAAAAAATAGACCCTTCTGTGTTGATCAATAGTCGTCTATCCCCAGATATGTTTCCATTATCAAAACAAGTACAAATTGCCTCTGACATCGCAAACAGAGGCGCTGCACGACTAGCTCTTATAGAAGCACCAAAGTTTGAGGACAATGAAACTACATTCCCTCAACTTATTGACCGCATTCATCAAACTATCTCTCATTTAAATACTTTTAAACCTGAGCAAATTGACGGTTCAGAAGAGAGAGAAATTACCCTACAGATGCGTGACAATACTCTATCTTTTCAAGGAATGCCATATCTGTTCTACTTTGTTTTACCAAACCTTTATTTCCATGTCACAACAGCATATAACATTCTCAGACACTGCGGTGTAGAACTTGGCAAACAAGACTTCCTTGGTCAGCCTTAATCAGAGCAATATCTAACGCAATTTTTTCGACAATTTCCGAGCAAAACTTGCGTTAGATATTGCTTGGGTTAGTAAAAAATATACTTATTGACTTCTTGGCATTGTGGGGAAAAGTTTTTTCTTCTTCAACATTTCTCTTTTTCAGTAATTACACCGACTTGAATCTCGCCGATTAATTAATGAATTCTTAATTACTGGTAAAGAAAAAGGATTAGATTTCTTAAATCTTCAACAACCGGGGATTAAGCTAATTGCTGAAAAACGAGATATTCGTTTTGTGATGATTGACAAATTAAAGCACCAACCAGCTGTTAGTAAGATTTTTAAATAAAGAACTATATATACACAGATGAAACATTGTTCAGACGAACTATCCCCAAATCTCTCTGGCACAGCAGAAATTTGAACAAAAAAAACGCTCTCCTATCACTCTAAACCTGCTCCCTACTCCCCATTCGTTGATTTAAAAATTCTTCTTATGCGTGCAAGTTATGAACAAGCAATTAATCGCAAATCGATTTAATTTTAGAGACTTACGTAAATTTTTTAGATTAATTTTATTAATATTACTACTAAGTAGCTTTGCTTTTTTGTTAAATACTGACTTTGCCTTAGCACAAGAATCTGCAAATTCAAATTCTTTCAATCCCCAAGCAATTTTACGGAATGCGTTGCAGTGGATTGATAGCCTTGGTACACTGGGAGCGATCGCTTTTATTGCCCTTTACATTATCGCTACCGTCGCTTTTTTCCCAGGTTCTATTCTCACCTTGGGAGCGGGTGTAATTTTTGGTACAGTTTGGGGTTCTCTCTACGTGTTCATTGGTGCAACCCTTGGCGCTACTGCTGCTTTCCTTGTGGGACGTTATTTAGCAAGAGGCTGGGTTGCTAGTAAAATCGCAGATAACAAAAAATTTGCTGCCATTGACCAAGCTGTTGGTAAAGAAGGATTAAAAATTGTCCTGTTAACGCGACTGTCTCCCATCTTTCCTTTCAATTTACTAAACTATGCTTTTGGAATTACGGGAGTTTCACTTAAAGATTACTTTATCGGCTCTGTAGGCATGATTCCTGGAACCATTATGTATGTTTATATTGGTTCCCTTGCGGGTAATCTGGCCATGATTGGGACTGAGGCTCAACCTACCACCCCTACTTTACAATGGGCAATTCGGATTTTGGGTTTGATTGCAACAGTGGCTGTGACGATTTATATTACCCGTATTGCCCGGCAAGCTTTAGAAGAGCAGGTAAATAGCAATTAAAATGCTAAAGATAAATTATCCCTTGCTGAAAGCGGGAGCATCTCAGTGAAAGCAAATATACCAGACGAGAAACAAGATTCTTTCTCCCTCTCCTTACCAAGGAGAGGGTTGGGGTGAGGTTTTACAAGGCTTTTTACACTCATTGAGATGCTCCCGCTGAAACCTTTATACAGGAAAGCTTTAATATTATCTGTCAATTCCAGACGGACAGAACAGTTCAAAGGCTGTATTCGTTGTTAAATAAGCATTAAAAATAAAAGATTGAGCCGCCTAAATCTATAGGTATTCTTAATTTTGAATACCGCAAAGGCGTTGACTTGAGCATTTTTAATTCTCAAATGAGGTATCACCAATGTCCAATTCAGATTTAGAGATAGTCACAGTTCGCCCAATGGATGAGTATAACCAAAAGTTGGTGTCTTACGTCCATCCGCCAAATTGGGTTAATCCTCAACCCGCCGATGTTTACGACTTGGTAGTAATTGGTGCTGGTACGGCGGGATTAGTAGTGGCGGCGGGTGCGGCGGGTCTGGATTTGGGTTTAAAAGTGGCGTTAATTGAAAAGCATCTCATGGGTGGAGATTGCTTAAATGTTGGTTGCGTACCATCTAAAACTATTATTCGGTCTGCTCGCATCGTTGGCGAAATCTGGGATGCTAAAGACTTGGGAGTTAATATTCCCCAACATAATATTGATGTTGATTTTCCCAAAGTCATGGCCAGGATGCGGCGGGTAAGGGCTGATATTAGCCATAACGACTCAGCTGAACGCTTCTCATCGTTGGGTGTCGATGTCTTTTTGGGTAGCGGTCGATTTGCAAGTAAAAATACCGTGGAAGTTGGCGACAAAACTCTCCGGTTTAAAAAAGCTGTAATTGCTACTGGCGCTAGAGCTGCACAACTGTCGATTCCGGGAATTGAAAAGGCGGGTTATCTAACTAATGAGACGGTTTTTTCGCTGATTCAACGACCGGAACGTTTGGCGGTGATTGGTGGCGGCCCCATTGGTTGCGAATTGGCGCAGGCTTTTGGGCGCTTGGGTTGTGAGGTGGTACTTTTCCATAGCGGTTCTCATCTTCTAAATAAAGAAGACGCCCAGGCGGCTGAAATTCTCCAAAAGGTTTTGATTAGCGAAGGAATTCGCGTCGTACTGAATTCCAAATTAGAAGAAGTGGTAACTGTCACCGAAGGAAAACGGCTTTACTTTTCCTCCAATGGTCATCGAGATTCGGTGACAGTAGATGAAATTTTAGTCGGTGCGGGGCGATCGCCGAATGTGGAAGGTTTAAATTTAGAAGCAGTGGGTGTAGAATACGACAAGCGCCAAGGTGTGAAGGTAAATGATTATCTCCAGACAACCAATCCCAAAATTTATGCAGCTGGCGATATCTGCATGAACTGGAAGTTTACCCATGCTGCCGATGCCGCCGCGCGGATTGTGATTAAGAATACGCTGTTTTCTCCCTTTGGTTTAGGACGCTCGAAACTCAGTAGTCTGGTGATGCCGTGGGTAACTTATACTGACCCAGAAATTGCCCATGTCGGGATGTACGAACACGAGGCGCAGAAATTGGGTATTGAGGTGACGACAATCAAGATACCTTTTAGTAGTGTAGACCGAGCGATCGCAGATGGTGAAGAGTCAGGATTTCTCAAAATCCACCATAAAAAAGGGTCTGATGAAATTATCGGTGCAACTATTGTCGCCAGTCACGCGGGTGAGATGATATCAGTTGTGACTACGGCAATGGTGAATCAGATCGGTTTGAGTAAATTAAGTAGTGTGATTCATCCTTATCCCACTCAAGCCGAAGCTATTAAAAAAGCCGCTGATACTTATCGTCGTACACTCCTGACATCAAATACCAAAAAAATATTGGGATTTGTGACAAAGTTATCTTGACCAAAATCAGTTATTAGTTATCGACTGTTCACTGATAACTAATAACTCAATACACTTGGGTTAAGGCTTGCTCCTCCCTAACCCTCCTTAAAAAGGAGGGAATTAGAGCAAGCCTTAAGAAGGGGGGATCTTCCGGGGCAAAGTATCACTAACAGCAAGCGTATTGACTAATAACTGAGAACTTAGCACTTACGCATAAGAGATCCCCCAACCCCCTTAAAAAGGTGGCTTTTTAGATCCCCCCCTTTTTAAGGGGGGTTAGGGGGGATCGAGGTTTCAGGTTTTGAGTGCGTAAGTCCTAAACTGTTATGTGATCTCTAAACAGCTCGGAAGCGATCGATCTCGCCTGCGGTGAAGTTTGCGTAGTACAGATTACCATCCTGTCCAGTGGTGATTTGTACAGGCACCCCTAGATTAGGCGTGTCTGCTTGGGAAGCAAACCGCTTAACTGAGACAACTTTGCCCTGACTATCGAATGTCAAAGCATCGATAGTTCCTTGACTGAAATCACCAACGAATAAAGCACCTTGATAGATTGAAGGGAAAGTATTGCCTGTGTAAAAGTCACCCATGACGATCGAATTGGAACCAAAATGCTTGTAAGTGTAAACTGGTGCTGTAACAGCTGTGCCACTACTATAAAAGTCTTGCGCTGCATCTAGGCTAGAATATTTTGGTTGTTTCAAGCTGACGAGATTGCCATTCGCATCAAGTCCACCTTCATAGAATGGCCAGCCAAAGTCAGCTCCTGGTTTTCCGACATTGACCTCTTCGTAAGTAGTCAAGCCAACATCACCAATATAGGGGGTATTGGTTTTTTTATCAATTGTGAAACGGAAGGGGTTACGTAGACCTAAGTCATAAACTTTGGAACGATTGCTATTGGGGTCACCGTTATAGAAAGGATTATTTGATAAGCCTTGACCAGTAATCGGATCAATCCGCAGGATCTTGCCGGACAGATTATTGACATCCTGGACGCGAATTGCTCTGGGGTCAATCCCATTGTAGGAAGTGCCATCTCCGAAGCTAACAAACAAAGAACCATCGGTACCAAAGCGTACAGCACCAACTGAGTGAGATTCACTATCGTTCGCTACAAAATTCTGGACATCTTGGACTTTATCGAGATTATTCAGATAATCCTGCAAACTGGTAAACGGCTTACCAGTATCTTTGTTGAGAATTCCTGATGGTGCATAGCCAAGTGAGACATCTGTGCTATCTCCATCTGGGTGGCTGATATTATCCCAAGTGCCATTTGTGCCGATCAGCACAACTTCGCTGCCAGCAATAGCAGTAGTATAATTAGTGTTGGGGTCAGCTGTCACACGAGTTAGCCGTCCAGTCCGATTCCCACTCTGATCGGCATCGTCCAAGAACTGATTGGGATTGTTCTGGGGATTGTTTGGATTAGTTTCTGGTGGATCGTAGGCATACAACAGGTAAACATAGTTATTGCCGTTTGGACTTTTGCCAAAATCTGGATTTACGGCAATGCCCAACAGACCGCGATCGCGCGCACTATTTACTTCTCCAGAAATATCGATAAATGGTGTTGATAATAAGGTGCCGTTTTTCAAGACTCGCACTACCCCATCTTTCTGGGCAATGAACATGGTCTTACCGTCAGATGTCCAGTCAAAAGCTGTGGGTTGAGTCAAACCAGAAGCTACCGTGTCTAAAGCAAATTTACCAGAGTCATTATCGAGAATAGTGATAGTTGTCTGTTGAGTAGTTAGTTGCACTCCAACAGCGTTACTGAACTTCAAAGTAAATGTTTCATCTGGCTCCTCAACGGTGTCATTAATAATGGGGATAGCAATGGTCTTGCTGATTTGTCCGGCTGCAAAGTTCAAGGTTCCAGATGCAGCCTGGTAGTCAGATCCCGCCTTAGCAGTCCCATCCACGGTTATGTAGTCCAGACTAGCAGCCCCCAAAGCGCTACCCCGTGTAACTGTCACCGTAGCAGAACCGTCACCCTCATTAACTACTGGCTGAGTAAAGTCGAGGCCAGAGCGATCGTTATCTTGAATCGTAATTGCCAGAGTTCTTTGGAGTCCTATTGTTGCCCCCTGTGGCTGATCAATGACAAAATTAAAGGTTTCATCAGCTTCTGCTAAGGAATCGTCATTGATCGGAATGGATACCTGTCTGCTGCTTTGTCCCGGCGCAAAAATAACTGTTCCAGCGCTTTCGATGCCTTCACTTCCGTAGTCAACTCCTGCTGTGGCAGTACCAGATAGAGTGGCATACTTGATTGAAGATGTGCTGCTTAAATCACCAGTTCTCAATAAAGTTACCGACACACTACCATCGCCTTCGTTCACAGTCGTGGAAGATGATCCTAAGGTGATGGTGGACTGAAGATCTGGTGAATACAGTTGGGACTGGGGAATGATTTCCTTTGCCTGAGAAGCGCTTGACCAAGACAGTTGAGAAACGGCAGAGAAAGTATTTTCGTAGTATTCGAGTTTAATATCGTACTTCTGACCTGCAACCAGTGCGATTGAACCACTGTATTCTGTGGCAGAGTGATCGGTAAACTGATTGATGATTTGTTGACCATTCACCGACAGTCGCACACCATCATCACTATTGGTGTAGAACTTGTAAGTCTCGCTGTATTCGGCTTGCACCTGGCCTGTCCAACGCGCTGAGAAGGTATCTGCACCGATGGACGGATCTGGAGAACCAGTGCCCCAGATAAAGTTCACCGTCGGATCTGTGCGAGTTTGCTTTAGGTTGGTGAAGTCGATGTTGTCGTAGTACTGTGCTGTGAGTCCGTTGCCATTACCAGGTACGTTGACATTACTATACAGTTGGGACTGAGGAATGATTTCCTTTGCTTGAGAGGAGCTTGACCAAGCCAGTTGAGAAACGGCAGAGTAAGTATTTTCGTAGTATTCGAGTTTAATATCGTACTTTTGACCTGCAACCAGTCCGATTGAACCACTGTATTCTGTGGCAGAGTGATCGGTAAACTGATTGATGATTTGTTGACCATTCACCCACAGTCGCACACCATCATCACTAGTGGTGTAAAACTTATAAGTTTCGCTGTATTCGGCTTGCACCTGACCTGTCCAACGCGCTGAGAAGGTATCTGCACCGATGGACTGATCTGGAGAACCAGTACCCCAGATAAAGTTCACCGTCGGATCTATGCGAGTTTGCTTCAGGTTGGTGAAGTCGATGTTGTCGTAGTACTCTGCTTTGAGTCCATCTCCCTGAGATAGCACGCTAGCACTAGCCCGAACGGAAGTACTGTTGAGTTGTGCCGGATCATCTAGAACAGATGGTTGAGCAGCAATTGTTGGACTTGCAGATGTTGACAACTGTTGATTAAGACCTTGATTCTGTAAATCATTCATTGAGATATATGCCTCGCAATAGTGCTAAAACTAATCCCATAATCAATGCTTTCGGATTAGTTTTATATTGAATGTTTTCAACAAAAAATGCGTAATTATGCTAGGTGTAAACATATTGATAAGCTATCATTATTGTGCCTATTAATATATTTATTAATGCTGATACTATTTCACTCAATTGCTGATACAAACAAATTCTTTCTTTTAGTATGCTCCTTCACTAATCTGCTGCCTATTTGTATCAACATTAAAATAAAAGAGCATGACATGACATGAGATATCTTCTCTGAAAGCAGATATATAGAAAAATGTGTATGACAAGAAATACTAAAGATTAGTTTAAGGGCTATTAGTCCTTATTAATCTTTGTTTTCTTTCTACAAATTTCTGAATTTTTAATGCATGGAAATTCAGTTTGGTGAATTTAATAAAAAATTATAAATCACCATTGTTGAGAGCTTCTAATCTCACTGATGTGCAGGTACATGGAGTTGAGGCAAAGCAAAGCAACGCCCAATCGGGGCAGATACATAACATACTTTACTTAAGTAATCAGAAGTGATAACTTTACATATTGTGTTTAAATTTTGTTATTGGATTAATCAATTACACATTTGACACTAGATTACGGTGTTCTGTCTATCTTGTTTATGAAACTTTGTTTGAATATTCACATTGATCTATCCCTTTTTAAAGGAATATCAAAGTTTTGATGAACTTTAAATAAAAGTTGCCAACATATTGGATGAGATCATCTTTTTTATCTAATTACATAAAAATTTTATAAAGAGAATTGTTAATATTTAAAGATTTGAAAAAGTATTATTTATCTATGCTTCATCTTCACTGTCAATTTATATCTTTTCATATCTTTGTTACAAGCAGCAGCAGAGATTAGGTTATTTGATGAATTACCTGCAAAAGTAGTTAATCGCCTGCTAGAACAATTGAGTCCAGCAGAACGTCAAGCTACAGCCCAACTATTGGGTTATGAAGCTGATACTGCTGGGCGAATCATGACGCTAGAGTTAATTTCGCTGAAAGAAAACTTTACAGTATCTCAAGCCCTAGAGCGAATTTGCAACTTAGCTAATGCCAGTGAGATGATTATATTATCGAATGGCACTAAGAAAAGCCCAAAGGCTTGTGTCACCTCGTTCCCAGTCTTAAGACTGGGAATGTATTCCGAGAGGCTCTGCCTCTGGTCAAGAAAGAGGAGGCGGCAGCCCCCCCAGGATGGGTTCCCAGCCTAGAGGCTCTTAACCAGTTAGGGTAAGGGCTGTATCTTAACTTAGTGCCATTCGATTTAATATCTTTATGTCACTGATGCGGAAAGGCGCTTAACGGGGATTGTATCGTTACGGGAGTTGGTGACATCTCAGCCTGAGCAAATTATTGGCGAAATTATCACCCCTGATGTGGTGTTTGTCCACACTGATACAGACCAGCAAGATTAATCCAAAGATATGACTTTCTGGCTGTGCCTGTGGGAAATCGAGAACAGCGTCTAGTAAGTATTATCACCGTAGATGATGTTATTGATATTCTGCAACAGGAAACCACCGAGGATATCTATACCTTGGGTGGTGGTTTGCAGTCGGAGGGCGACAACTATTTTCAGATGTTACTGGAAATTGCTCGGAACCGGGTTGTGTGGTTATTGGTCTTACTTATAACCAATACCATCACAGGAACAATTATTAAGTCGCAAGAAGATATTTTGGCAAAAGTGGTGACACTGACGGCGTTTATCCCCTTGTTAACTGGTACTAGTGCTAACGTGAGTGCCCAATCTTCTACAGTGGTGATTAGCGGGATGAACACCGATGAGATCCGATCGCTTGGCGCATTCTAGGTAATTGGCCGCTAGGCGATATCTGACGACAAGCCGAAGAAGCGTCTACGCTGGGGCATTATTGGCAGCAATGTTAGGTGCGATCGCTACTGTCTGGGCTGATTTTCTGCAAGGACGATTAGAAGTAGCGATCGCTGTAGGCACTAGTCTGGTAGCTATTTCTATTTTAGCTTCTATCTCCGGTTCAGCAGTGCCGTTTCTATTTAGCTACCTCTGTTTAGATCCAGCATTAATGTCATCACCATTCATCACCACAGCAGTTGATGTAGTAAGTAAGCGTTTTGATTTACTTCAATTTGGCGTAGGTAATTTTAAATTTATGAAAAGAGTCATTAGTCATTAGTGAATAACAAAGTACAAATGACTAACTTTTACAATTCTGATTCCGTTATTGGAGCAACAATTTCACCAGTACCCAATTGTAGTATCAAGTCCTGGTCAGTAATCAATCCGCTTAGTTCCTTCACTTGTAAATTCATTTCTTCACAAGCTTTTCTGAGTTCTAGTGCAAATTTGTTGAGGTCTTGACCATAGCCACATTGATAAGCAGCAGTTTCAATTCCTTGCTTGGCATTTGCTCTAGCACAATCTACTAGTTCCGTGCCATGCAGTGGTGTAGGAGATGCCATAGACGTAGTTATTATTTCTTAAATGTACGCTGGTAAATAGATTATCAATATTTCAACATTGACTCATCCCTCCAATGGAAGACAAGGAGGGTAGAGTTAGGAGTTAAGAATGAAGAAGTAAAAATTTATAACTCCAAACTCTAGCAATTTTAGATTTAGATTTTGGATTGAAAGAAAAATCTCAAATCCAAAATTGAATGACTCCTAACTTTTTTACTTAGCCATTGACAACTTCTCCACCATTAACATGTAACACTTGTCCAGAGATATAAGAACCATCATCAGAGGCTAAAAATACGTAGCTAGGTGCAACTTCTTCTGGTTGTCCGGCTCGTTGCATTGGTACTTGTTTGCCAAAAGTTTCAACTTTCTCTTTGGGAAAAGTTGAGGGAATTAAAGGTGTCCAAATTGGCCCTGGGGCGACAGCATTAACGCGAATTCCTTTTGATACTAAGTTTTGTGATAAGGAGCGAGTAAAGGCAACGATCGCACCTTTTGTAGATGAGTAATCTAGTAGTTCTGGGTTGCCTTTATAAGCTGTTACCGATGTGGTATTGATGATAGAACTACCTGCTTTTAAATGCTTGAGTGCAGCTTTAGTCATGAAAAACATCGAGAATATATTAGTGCGGAAAGTCCGCACTAGTTGTTCTTCGGTGATTTCCTCGATACTATCTTTCGGATGTTGTTCGGCGGCGTTGTTGACGAGAATATCGAGTTTGCCAAACTCACCAACTGTTTGTTGTATAGCTTGCTGACAAAAAGTTTCATCGCCAATATCACCTGCAATGGTTACTGCACGACGCCCTTGTTTTTCTACCAAATGTTTTGTTTCTTTGGCATCGTCGTGTTCATTGAGGTAAAGGATCGCCACATCTGCACCTTCTTTAGCAAATGCGATCGCTACAGCACGACCAATACCACTATCTGCACCCGTAATCAATGCTACTTTATCTTGTAATTTGCCACTACCCCGATACTGGGCATCATCTGCTTTGGGTTTTGGCGTCATTTCTGATTCAACACCTGGTGCTTCTTGTTGCTGTGGCGGTTGTGATTTTTTTTCTTTTTGCTCTTTGGATTTAGCCATAGGTTTTGTTTTGGTAATTGAATATTGAATATTGAATTGGGCATTAGGTATTGGTTACACCCCATCTCCCTCATTCCAAAAGTAAACCTTGGATAGAAAGTTCAACCCAAGGTTTATTTTCTGCTTTGGCTCCCACTAGCCATTGGCAATTTTAGGCATTTATACTCACGCTGCTTGTAAAATTTACTTATTGCTGGCAACTGTACACGACTGACATTATTTATGCTCACACCTGACACACGCTATTCACTTGACCACCAAAAACAAGTACACAACCTCATGTGATGAAAGATTTATCCTTTTCATCTGCTTTCAAGTTAACTATTATGTTGCTGTAGTTTATCGCTCCCTGGAGGTAAAGTAAGCTAAAATTTGCTCAACCTTAAGACTGACAAATAAATTAAATAAATTAGATTTACGGAATTAGTTTATCGTAAATTAAAGGGTTTAAGACCCCTACATCTATATGTAGCAACCATTTCAGTCGGGGTTTAAATCCCCGTCTGAAATGTCTTTAATTTTGAATTTTGAATTTTGAATTTTGAATTGTTAATCTTATCTCTTCTGGCTCAAGAATCATGCCATTTTCGATAAATGAAAATATAGATTTCTACTTTTTCCGTTTGTGGTCGCAAAAATACTTACTCTCATGCCATCTACTTTCGTTAATATTAATATTTATTTAGGCTGATATCTCCATAGCTGCCTTCTTGCAGACTAAATTCCTTGCAAAAGCATCTGACGACTAGTCCTGAAACTAATCGTCCAAAATCCTGCGTGGTGCGCTACATTGGGATCATTAGAGAGCAGGGGTTATGGCAATACTAAATATTTCCGAGTTAGAGCAGGTTGAAAAGTTTCGCCACTTACAATTAACCCTACGCGATCGCTGGAAAACGATCGAGCTATTTGACAATAGTGAAGCGGATATTTTAATTATTCCCTCCTTGAGTCTCGACCAGCGTGAACTCCAAAAAATCGAAGGCTGTGAACATTATGAAGAAAGATTACTATTTTCCTTAATTCGGTTGCAAAATCCCCGGACTCGGCTGGTTTATGTAACATCAGTACCGCTGCATCCTAGTATCATTGATTATTATCTGCAACTGTTGCCAGGAATTCCCTTTTCTCATGCTCGCAATCGCTTGCTGCTACTTTCTACTTACGATTCTTCCCTTAAGCCCCTCAGCCAAAAGATTTTAGAACGCCCCCGCCTGCTAGAGCGGATTCATCAAGCTTTGAGGCTAGACAAATCATTTATGATCTGCTACAACTCTTCGCACTGGGAAGGCGAATTGTCTGTAAAATTGGGTGTACCACTGTATGCTGCTGCACCAGATTTACAGATTTGGGGGACAAAAAGTGGCAGTCGGCAAATCTTTGCCGAAAGCGGAGTACCGCATCCAGATGGCAGCGAAAAAATTTGGAACCACACAGATTTGGCAGAAGCTACCGGTGATTTGTGGGAACGACAACCGACATTACAACGGGTAGTCGTAAAACTCAACGAAGGCATTTCTGGAGAGGGGAATGCATTGTTGGATCTTAGACCGATTCAGAATTTAGCACCCGACAAAGGTACTCATGCCCAAAGGGTAGCAGCAATTAGCGATCGCTTCTCAACAATGCGCTTTCAAGCTAAACAAGAGACTTGGGACAATTTTTCGGGAAGAATCCCGGAATTAGGCGCAATTTCCGAAGCATTTGTGGAAGGCAAAATTAAGCGATCGCCCAGCGTCCAAGGACGGATCACACCCAATGGCGAAGTAGAAATCCTTTCAACCCACGACCAAATTCTCGGAGGCCCAGACGGTCAGATTTATCTTGGTTGTCGCTTTCCCGCTGATGAAAGCTATCGATTGCAATTACAGCAATTGGGACTACAAGTTGGCAGAAAGCTAGCAGATAAAGGCACTTTAGAGCGATTTGGCGTAGATTTTATCGCCGTTGACAAAGGTAATGGAGAGTGGGATATTCAGGCGATCGAAATTAACCTGCGTAAAGGTGGCACAACTCATCCATTCATGACCCTGAAATTATTAACGAACGGTCGCTATGACCTTTCCACGGGTTTATTTTATAGTCAGCAAGGTCGTCCAAAATACTACATTGCCACTGATAATCTGCAAAAAGAGCGCTATCAGGGATTATTGCCTAATGATTTGATGGATATCATCGCTGAACAGAGACTGCACTTCGACAGTGGTACTGAAACGGGCACAGTGTTTCATCTTATGGGTTGCCTTTCGCAGTTTGGCAAGTTGGGATTAACCAGCATCGGTGATTCTCCACAACAAGCACAAGACATTTATAACAAAGTTGTCAAAGTTCTGGATGAAGAAACCCGCAGCGAAAATCATGATTTCTCAGCGTTTTCAGATTATTCCTTTCCCGTGGCTTGGGATGAACATAGTTAAGGAATGTCGTTTGTAACACATGAATCGGCTGTAGGGGCGTACAGCAGATTCCTGCGTGTCAACTTCAGCTAAGGGATTACCAAGAAATAAATTATCCAATCTTGTGGGGTGGACATCTTGTCCGCCCTTATTCATGGGCGGGCGAGACGCCATTGGTGTCAACTTAAGGTGAAAGCCAGTCTAGAAGAAGCTTTTAAAGATTTAGGACTTACGCATGAGTTACGGAATAACGAACCGCAGAGGCGCAGAGAAGCCAGTGCGTTGCGGGGGTTCCCCCCGTTGTAGCAACTGGCGCGACACGGAGAAATCAGAGTTTGAGAGATATTTTGCGTAAGTCCTAAGATTGTCTCGTTTGTCTCGTTAAGAGTCTCCGACTGGGAATGCCTAATGCGAGGCTCCGCCTCAAGACTTGCGGCAGAGCCGCGATGAGGTGCATTTCCAGCCAGAGGCTGGAAACGAGGTTTTAAAAGGGTTTTGGCTTAACTTGACACCAATGGCGAGACGCCCACCCCACAAGAAAAGTTAGATGTTTTTTTATTTGGAAGTCCCTTGTATCACGCCTTCGGCCTATGTTCGGAGCTAAAGAATGCCTGATTCAAGGTGAGGAACTCCGGTTTCTGTTGAAGGAGTCCAAAATGTTGCGAGCAGCCTGTATGTAAAAGTAGACGCGGTTTCTAACCGCCCTTTTAACTTGAAAGCTGATTAGCTGATTAGTTCTGAATGCGATCGCTATTAGGTAAATTTTGCTGGTTGCTTGGCTCTTTACGAGCTTGAAATTGAGTATATATATAGGTTACTAATGCTAAAGTCAGCCCAATGGCTAAGACCACCCCCACACTTCGCACGAAATTGGGAGTAATTCTCGTAGTTAGCTGCTCACTTAGCCTTGGTTGGTAAATAGTGTCATCCGTTGGCACTTGTGGTCTGCCTTGATTGGACGCAGGTCGCGGTTGATATAACGTTTTATCTGGCGGTACTTGTGGGCTGCCTTGACTAGACGCAGGTCGCGGTTGATATAACGTTTTATCTGGCGGCACTTGTGGGCTGCCTTGATTAGATGCAGGTCGCGGTTGAAACAACGTCTTATCTGGTGGTACTTGTTGCCCGCTTTGATTAGATGCAGGTCGTTGTTGATACAACGTCTTATCTGGTGGTACTTGTTGCCCGCCTTGATTAGACGCAGGTCGTGGTTGATACAACGTCACGTCCGGTTTGCTGGCGTTCGGATTATTCACAGGACTCTGTTGATTTGGCTCAACTGGGTTAAACTGTCTCGGAACGGTTTCCTGAGATTGGTTTTGCTCAATCGGGTTAAACTGTCTCGGAACAGTTTCGTGATTTGAACCCTGATTGTACGCAGATGGAGGACGCAGAATAGTGTCGTCGTTCGATTGTCTGGGAATAGTTTCGTGATCTGAACCCTGATTGTATGCAGATGGAGGACGCAGAATAGTGTCGTCGTTCGACGGAACAGTTTCGTGATTTGAACCTTGATTGTAGGAAGGTTGCGATCGCTCAGTAATCTGTCCGGGTACACTAGTAGTTCCTGTGGCAAATTTGGCAGCAGCTTGCAAAGCCTGATTCAGTTCTTCTACAGTTGCAAATCGGTTAGCTGGGTTCTTGTGGAGGCATTTCATCACCACCGCTTCCAATTGTACGGGTAAGTTCTCACACCCTGGTTGCGATCGCAGTGGTTTCGGTGGCTCATAAGCATGAGCTAATACCCAAGAAGCTTCACTAACATGACTACCCTTAATGCTGATTCCAAATGGGTCGGCTGCACTCAGCATTTCATAAAGGATAATCCCTAAGCTGTAAATATCACCCCTGGCATCCAAGTTTTTATCGCTTTGGATTTGTTCAGGAGGTGCGTAACGAAATGTACCGATAAATGTACTCGTTATATTTGTAATATTGGAATTTTCTGAAGATTCACTACGAATTTTGGCAACACCAAAATCCAAAACCTTGACCCACTCTCCCAAATCTGTCGGCACTAGAAATATATTATCTGGTTTCAGGTCGCGATGAACTACCTGAATATGTTCAGTGGTTTTTCCGCCATCCCGTTGCAGAGTCACTCCTTGATGGGCAAGCTGTAGACCCTTGCAAACTTGCGCCATAATCTTCACCGTCCGCTCAACAGATAGCCGCTTTTCGCGCAGCAGCAGTTGTCCGAGCGTTTGCCCCCGCAAATATTCCATTACGTAAAATGGAAAACCTTCCGGGGTTACACCACAGTCACTAATCTTAACAATGTGATCACTTTGCAAAGCAGCACAAACTGCCACCTCACGCTCAAAACGCTTTCTCATTTCTTGTGATGCCACCAGCGTATCTTTGAGCAACTTCAACGCTACCTGCTGACCTACACGGGTGTCTGTTGCCAGGAAGACTTCTCCCATGCCACCCCCGCCTAACCGTCTGTCTAAACGGTATCGCTGGTTATCACCTACGAAGCGACCATTCCAAGAATTTGAAGAAGGTGGGGATTTCATCTGCGGGAACCCATCCTAGTTACTTTAAAGGTTAATTTTAGTCAGAGATAATACTAGTATTACAAAATTGTTTGTTTCCTAACCTAGATAAACATTAGTAATATATGCTACTAGCATTGATTTAAATATACTCAGTTTAACATAAAAGTAATGCTAGCAATTTGATAAAATGTTTAAAATTAAGACCTATGGCAGTTGAAATTTGTTCCTGATGTTAAGTTAACGCAAATTCGACGAGTGTCGTCAGCTTCAGGAGTGCTGAGTGCTGAGTTACCCCATAGATAAATGTTCCGACTGACAATGCCATTGTTCCGACTGACAATAGCATTGTTCCGACTAACAATGCTATTGTTTCGACTGACAATGCCATTGTTCCGACTGACAATGCTATTGTTTCGACTAACCAATGCCATTTCTCTTGTTCCCATGCTCCGTATGGGAATGATTTCTCTGTGCCGCGCCAGTTGCTACAAACTCCTCCACCCCCGCAACGCACTGGCTTCTCTGCGCCTCTGCGGTTCGTTATTCCGTAACTCGTGCGTAAGTCCAGTTGTGTGTACACCGTAGCCTTTGCAAGGGGGGTAGAGAATATTTAAAGTTTTGCAAAATATATTTTGTCAATGTGCTGTGGCGTACATGATTAATATGTGCTATTGCCATGAGGAATCAGGATGAGTAATATGCTCTCTATAGCCGCCGTGACAGCAGTACTAAAAGTCTTGCTGGAAAATGGTTTAGTCAGTGATCCGATCGCTGCTAGTGTTGGTGATGTGATTGTAACTGCCCTACCGCCTGATCGAATTTCAGTTGAAGCTGACGAGCGTGCTCAACTTAACCTCTTTCTCTATCAAGTGACGCAGAATCGCAATGTCGATTGGGTATCTCAGGAATTTCGGAGCAGGCACTCACGTATTAATGGAAACCCGCGCTCTCTGACTCCACCACTAGCTCTTGACCTCCATTACTTGCTCACAGCTTACGGAGCCAAAGATTTTCAGGCGGAGCTTTTACTGGGGTACGCAATGCATTTATTACACAAAACACCAGCTATTACATCGGATATTATTGAAAATACTCTGATCAATGCATCTACAACCAATACCTCAAGTGCTTTTTCGCAAGCTGTGGCAAGTGTGTCTGTATCTGATTTAGCTGAACAAGTTGGGCAGATCAAACTGACTCCAGAGTTTTTTAACATGGAAGAAACTTCTAAGTTATGGTCTGCTTTACAAACGCACTATCGACCTTCAGCTACCTATCTGGCATCAATGGTATTGATTGAAAGTAGCAATGACAACTCTGAAAGTTCCTACATGATGCCCTTGTCTCAACCGAATATAGAGCAAATTACCCCTCCGACAAAGACTGATCAAATGATTGTTGTGGGCACAACATTAGTAATTCGTGGTAAACGGTTACGCGGTGAGATCACACGAGTTCGTTTGGGTAATACGGAGACATTAATAGTACCTCAAGATGTTAAAGAAACCCAAATCAGCTTGTTAGTCCCGCCAGATTTATACGCAAGCGTGCAAGGTGTTCAAGTTGTACATTTAACAATGGGCAATGCAGAGCAAACAGATCATCTAGTTGAATCAAACATTGCGGCTTTTGTCCTACATCCAACAATTACAGCATTCGTCGCTCAAGTGGAAAATAGCGGTGACAATTTACGCGCAGCAGAAATTACCGTTAAATTCCAGCCCAAAGTTGGTAAGACACAGCGAGTAGTTTTGCTACTCAACGAAGTGGCAGGTGATAGTCCGGTAGCTTACTCTTTCTTTGTTGCACCACGCACCCAAGACACTGATGCAATCACTATTCCTGTCAAAAACGTGAAGCCAGGAACTTATATTGTCCGGGCGCGGGTAGATGGAGCGGAAAGTCCACTGCACAAGAATCAGTCTGGAGAACATGATTCGCCACAGGTGACTATTTTATGAATGCTACGACAATTAATCGCAATTGGGATGAGGCAAACTACCGCTATCTATCAGCAGCACTAGCCGTGGTGCGTGGTATTTTAGAAAATCACACGGCAAAAGAGCAAAATCAACCAGAGGAGAAAAACCAAGAGAATTTACAGCAAGCGTTACAAGAAGCTGCTGCTGCTATGCCTGCACCATCGGCATTAGAGAGAGTATGCAAAATGTTTAGCCTCTCATCTTTTGAACGTGATTTGTTGCTGTTGTGTGCAGGTATGGAATTGAATGGAGATTTTGCCAAATTGTGTGTTAAAATCTACGGGGATTCACAACGAGCTTACCCAACCTTGGGTTTAGCTCTGGCAGCTTTACCTGATGCTCACTGGGATGCGATCGCTCCAAATAGTCCCTTACGTCATTGGCGGTTAATTCAGATTGGTGACGGTCATGCCCTTTCCCTCAGTCCGATAAGAATTGACGAGCGGATTTTACATTATTTGACGGGTATCCAATATCTTGACGAACGCTTGGCTGGCATCATTGAACCATTACAAGAGGTTAGTGATTTAGTACCCTCGCACCAAGATTTAGCAGAGCGAGTAGCAGCAGTTTGGTCGCAAGCTTACAAGGTTAATAGCTTGCCAATTGTCCAGTTATGTAGTAAAGAAACTGCTAGCAAACGCGCCATTGCCGCCACAATTTGCCAACTCCAAGGTTTAAGTCTGTGGGTAATGCCTGCACAAGTTATTCCATTAGCACCTGGGGAGTTGGATAATCTCATTCGCCTGTGGACTCGTGAGACAATTTTAAGTAAGTGTGCGTTACTCATAGACTGCAACGAACTGGATACTAATGATACAGCGCGGCTGAATGCGATCGCTCGTTTCATCGAACGCACCAAGGGCTTTTTAATAGTCACCAGTCGGGAACGGATAGGACTATCACAACGCCTGGTAGTTAATTTTGAAGTACATCAACCAACTAGCAAAGAACAAGGTGCAGTTTGGCAAGATGCATTAGGGGCGAGTGCATCGCAAATGAATGGGCAAGTCAAAACCTTAGTAGATCAGTTTAACCTAAGTGCCGCAACCATTCGCGCTGCTTGTGCAGAAGCCGCAGGACAGTTGGCACAAACACCAGAAACCGATATCACTAGCATTTTATGGGATGCCTGCCGTGTGCAAGCACGTCCACGCTTGGATGAACTTGCCCAGCGAATTGAGCCATCTGGTGATTGGGAAGACTTGGTATTACCAGAGGCACAGAAACAAGTTATCCGGGAAATTGCGGCTCATGTTCGTCAGCGTAGTACTGTATATCACAATTGGGGCTTTGGGGCCAAGAGTGCGCGGGGATTGGGAATTAGCGCTCTATTTGCAGGTGCTAGCGGTACTGGTAAAACCTTGGGGGCGGAAGTACTGGCCCATAAATTGCGCCTCGACCTCTATCGTATTGACCTATCATCGGTAGTCAGCAAATATATTGGCGAGACAGAGAAGAATTTGCGCCAGGTATTCGATGCAGCAGAACAAGGCGGGGTGATTTTGTTGTTTGATGAAGCTGATGCTTTATTTGGCAAACGGAGTGAAGTCAAAGATGCCCGCGATCGCTATGCTAATATCGAAGTCAGCTACCTATTGCAACGTATGGAAAGCTACCCAGGTTTAGCAGTCCTGACTACTAATCTGAAGAGTGCAATTGATACAGCCTTTCTGCGGCGGATTCGCTTTGTGGTGCAGTTCCCCTTCCCGGATACAACGCAACGAGCCGAGATTTGGAGACGCGTCTTTCCCGCCGACACCCCAACCGCAGACTTAGATGCTCTGCAACTGGCACGACTAAATGTCGCTGGGGGTAATATTCGTAACATCGCCTTAAATGCAGCTTTTCTGGCTGCTGATGCTGGGGAAGCAGTGCAGATGAAACATGTATTGCGGGCTGCTCAGACAGAATATGCCAAGTTAGAGAAGCCTTTAACTGAGGCGGAAGTTGGGGGGTGGATGTGATTTAAAATCAATTTAGCATTAAAATGGTGCAAGACTTGAAAAAATATCTGGTCGTAATACTAATTCTATGTGAGGCTGCGCTTTATTCGCGTAGCGGCAATTCATGAATTGCCGCTACAGTCTGTAGTTTTGCATCAGTCCTATAGGCGCATCTTCAAACAGAACTTAACTATAAGGTTTTTCAGATTTTCTATTTGCAAAATCAAAATAATGCCTACTAGAAGTCTGTGGGTGTTAGACAAGAGAAAGCAAATACACATTTACGGATTCAGGAGACCGAGTTTTGAACAAGCTGCAACGATTAACCCTTAACGGATTCAAGTCTATTAAGGCGATGGATCTTGAGTTGCGTTCCTTAAATATCTTGATTGGAGCAAACGGAGCAGGCAAAAGCAATCTCATCTCGTTCTTCAAGATGCTTAATGAGATGATGGTTGGACGCTTCCAACAATATATCGGTATGTCGGGGCGTGCTCAGTCCCTCTTGCACTTTGGGCCCAAGATAACTCCTCAGATCGAAGCAAAATTGGAGTTTGAAGTCGAAAACGGGGTAGATATTTATAATCTGCGATTATTCCATGCCGCTGTTGATACGCTGATCTTCGCCCAAGAGACATTGAGCTTTCTGGAAACGGGTAGGACATCCCCAAGGATTGACCAGTTGGGTGCAGGGCATCAGGAAACAAAAATTAGTGAAGCAGTACAGGAAGGTAAACAAACAGCCAGGACGCTCAAGTACTTGCTCGATCGTTGCCGTGTATATCACTTTCACGATACATCTTCTACAGCGCGAGTGCGGCAATCCTGTTACATTGGCGATACCCGATGGCTCATGCCTGATGCCGGAAATTTAGCTGCATTACTTCTGAAATTCCGCAAAGACAGTATTTCAGCTTATCAACGTATCGTCGGAACAATCCGTTTGATTGCACCATTTTTCGATGATTTTGTTCTTGAGCCAGATGCATCTAATCGTGTCATTCTGAACTGGCAAGAAAAGGAGTCAGATAGTGTATTTGGACCCCATCAATTTTCAGATGGCACTTTACGCGCTATATGTCTTGTAACACTGCTCTTACAGCCGGAGGATGAACTACCAGAACTCATCGTTGTTGATGAGCCAGAATTAGGTCTTCACCCCTATGCTCTAAATGTTGTGGCTGCCTTGTTTAGCAAGGCTTCACTCCATACGCAAATCCTCATCAGCACCCAATCTAGTTCTTTTTTGGATAATTTTGATCCTGAAGATGTGATTGCGGTAAACCGAGAGGGTAAGGAATCGCAATTTAAGCGGCTAAATCCCTTAGAATTAGAACCTTGGCTCGACGAGTACAGTCTGGGAGAAGTCTGGGAGAAAAATATCGTTGGGGGAGGACCACATTAATGATGCGCCTCTACCTATTTGCTGAAGGACAAACCGAGCAGACATTCGCCGACACTTTGATAAAACCGTACTTAGCTCAACGTGAAGTGTTTATGCACTACCCTCGGCTGATCGCTCACGCCAGAAAAAAGGGGAAGGTGCATCGCGGCGGTGGACGTAATTACGCGCCAATGAGAAATGATATTCTGCGATCGCTCAACGAAGATAGTAATCGTGATGTATTCTTCACTACCATGATTGATTTGTATGCTATCCATCCTGATTTTCCGGGATTAGCTGAAGCTGAGAGTCTGCGCCAAAATCCCATAGAGCGAGTTGAATTTTTAGAGCAACGCTTTGCAGAAGATATTAACGATTACCGATTCATCCCGTACATTCAGTTACATGAATATGAGGCATACCTTTTTGCTGATCCAACGTGCTTTGAATACCTTGATGCTAGTCGTACAAAGGAAATTGAGGCTCTCCAGGCGATCGCTAATCAATATGAAACACCTGAGTTGATCAACGACGGACAGCAGACATCTCTCAGTAAACGCATCATCGCTCAGTTTCCTGATTATGAAAAAGCGAAGCCTGTTTTTGGGACACAGTTGGCTGAACGGATTGGACTGCAAGTAATTCGGAGCAGGTGTCCCCACTTCAACGCATGGCTGTCACGGCTAGAATCATTAAACAATTACCGTAACAACTCTGCTGAGACAGTCTGAGTGATTGACTAAGTACTTATTCTGCTTAAGAAAGCCCAATTGCAGACCAGCATTGCCTCACTCATCTTTTATTTCCCGACAACTCTATTGTTTTCTCTATGTATTAATCTTGACAATTATCAAAAAAAGCTAAAATATACATCTATGTGGTAGGGGTTAGACTAAATTCAACCTGGGGCGTTCAAAGTAATCAGAAGCATCCAAAAATGGCAAAGAATAATCAGACTGTTCTGGCACTAACCTTACTAATCACAGCAAGTCTTATAGGTATATTTGCTGTTTTAGGCTGGATTGGATATTCGTTAACACGGTCTAAGTCTGAGATCAAAAGCCCAGAAAGCACTGATTTAGTTAAGACAACTACTAATTCTAACTCATTGAAGCAAGTAGAAATTACCACAGCCCGCAATGTCGATTACAGCCAGTTGCAGAAATATTTGCAAAGTAAAGATTGGCAAGCATCTGACCGAGAAACTTACCTGAGAATGCTAGATGTTGCAGGGACTAAAGCACAAGCGGAGGGTGCTATTGCCAAAGATGAAATGAATGCACTTTCGTGTGTTGATTTGAAAACCATTGACAGGCTTTGGAGTACAGCCAGTGATGGGAAGTTGGGCTTTAGTGCTCAAGAAAAGATTTTGAGGGAACAAAAAAACGACTATCGCAAGATGTATGACGCGGTTGGATGGCAAACGTTAACAGGTGAGTGGCTGATTCAGTGGAACTATAATCAGCAAACTAAAAGATATGAGTATAAACCTGGCAAGGAACCAAACTTTAAAACCTTCCCCCCAGGACATCTGCCAACTGTGGAAAGAGGATATAACTTTGATGTTTCTCTTGATGCGGCACTCACAAAGTGCGGTATTTAAGTTAGCACAACTTGAAGCGTTTCTTGCCAATCTAACTGCAACTGTGAGTGAGCATTGCCGCTATTAATGGCAATTTCTACCCAGCCGTGACTGCCAACTAAAGCTATTATCTCTCCCACGTTGACATCACTGTAAGTTTCACAGCCTGGTATACTCAATCCAGCGACTTGCACACACCAACTTTTGCCTTGTACGTAACTCCCTGGAATGTTGCTCACTAAGTTGCCAAAATTGTCAATATATTGAATACAACCCCCTACACCAGTGGTTGTCTGCCTGCACTCGCCTACATCCAGTTTTACCAAACTTGCTGGATCAATTTCTTGTCCTAGCTGTTTGAGGGAGACACCACTGGCAAGATTAGCTCCCACTGGTGCAAAGATATCTCTACCGTGAAAAGTCTTGCTTGGTTGAGGAGTTCGCCAATAATTAAGATTTGTGAGTTCGACGGCGGCGATCGCTGGACTTTGACTAAGTACCCCGCTAAAGATACCATTATCTGGGCCTACCAGAAACCCTTGAGCAAATTCTACTGCGATCGCTCGTCGCTTGCTTCCCACACCCGGATCTACCACCGCTACATGCACTGTTCCAACTGGGAAATAGGGATAAGCATTCATCAGGCTAAACCTGGCTGCTTTGATGTCTTGCGGCCCAATTTGGTGAGTTAAGTCTACCACCGTCAGTCTTCTGTTGATTTGGGCTATGACTCCCTTCATTATGCCTACATAAACATGGCGATCGCTAAAATCGCTCAGTAAAGTCACGAGTGGTTGTTGATCTATCTGCTTCTTAGACATATTTGAGCTAAAATCTACATTAAGTTATAAACTTCTGTAGCAACAGCTACAGAATATATGCTATGTTAAGAACACAAGACATAAAGCGAAAAATTAAAGCGGGTAATCACTATGAGTCAAAATAGACTACAAAGTGTGAGCAAATCACGAGAAGCTCACAGAGCGAATATTCAAAAAAGCCTAGAGCATCGGTTGCAAATAGCCAGAGCAAAAGGCGACGAACAGCTGATTCGTCAACTGGAAGCTGAGATGAGGTATTCCAGCTAAATCAAGTTTTCATTGTTCATAGTTTTGTTGTGTAACCCGCTACGGCGGGTTTTTTCTTTTTAGGGGATTTCCTGGCAATTTCGTTCTTACAGCGTTTTTCAATTAATTGAACTATTAAACTCAACGAGGTTGTCACCAACCACGTTGGTCTTCAAAACCGTGCGTG
>NZ_JABXKM010000218.1 GCF_017115025.1 Nostoc sp. NOS(2021)
CCCTAACCCCCTCCCCGCTCTTCGAGAGGGGGCTATGATGTACCTCATGTGATTAGGAAACGCTATAAGGGAATACCAAAAAATCAATTATCCATAACCTGGCTTTACGTTACGGCTTTAGCCTAACGCACCCTACTGCTTGGATATTTTTTTAATTGGAAGTCCCTAATGGCTTGCTACTACCTCTGTTTCCAGGCGAACTAGTCGGTCTGCCAAAAGTTTCTCAAGGTCTTCTAATGCCTTGGTGAAACCTTTGATGCCCTCGTCTAGTTTGTCAGTTGCCATGCGGTCAGCAGCGTGTAATTTGTCATAGGTAGCTTTGTCAACGGATATCTTTTCAATTTCCAAGTTTGCTACCTTAGCAGGGTCGAGTTTGCGTGGCAGTTCTCCAATCGTTGCGTGCAATTCACCCAAAAGTGCGGGGGAAATTGTCAACAAATCACTACCTGCAAGTTCAGTAATTTCACCAATGTTACGGAAGCTAGCTCCCATAATTTCGGTTTTATAGCCGAATTTCTTGTAGTAGTTGTAGATTTTGGTGACAGACAAAACTCCTGGGTCTTCGGCTGCTGGGTAGCTATCGCGTCCAGTATCTTTTTTGTGCCAGTCGAGAATCCGACCGACGAAGGGAGAAATTAGAGTGACACCAGCATCGGCACAGGCGATCGCTTGATGCAGACCGAACAACAAGGTAAGGTTACAGTGAATACCTTCTTTCTCCAGAATTTCCGCAGCGCGAATACCTTCCCAGGTGGAGGCAATTTTAATCAAAACGCGATCGCAGCCAATTCCCGCGGCCTTATACTGAGCAATTAATTCCCGTGCCTTAGTCAGGGTAGCTTCAGTATCGTAGGACAAGCGAGCGTCCACTTCCGTAGACACGCGACCGGGAATAATTTGTAAAATCTTTAATCCAAAGGCAACTGCCAAACTGTCAAAAGCTAGAGAAACTATCTGTGTTTGGGTGGCTCCGGCTCCAGCATCTTTCTTGGCCTGGAGTAAAGTTTGATCGACAATTCCCTGATATTCCGGCATCTGCGCCGCAGCAGTAATCAGAGAAGGATTGGTGGTGGCGTCTTGGGGTTTGAACTTTTCAATTGCCTGAATATCCCCTGTATCTGAGACCACAACAGTCATTTTCCGCAATTGTTCCAGTAAATTCTTAGACATAAAATACTCCGTGATGTTTGTTTAGGATTTACTTAATTCCCCAGTTCTTTACACTCTTTACTGTTCCTTCAATTCTGATTCTGACAATTTTTCGGAATCATTGCCTAAGTTTGCTTACTATCCACAGCCACAGCCCTATTCTAGGTGGGTTATGCCGAAATTGGCTGTCCAATGGAATGCACTTTGATTAAACTAGTTGTTCCTGATTTACCAATTGGAACACCAGAGGTAATTACCACCTTATCGCCTTTATTCGCTAGACCCATGTCTACAACCGTGTTCACCACATTGGTAAACATCTCTTCGGCATTGTGGACTGGTGGGATCAGCAAAGCTTCCACACCCCAAGAAAGCGCTAGCTGGCGATAAGCGGTGATGTCAGAGGTGAGGGCAATAATGGGAGAAGTTGGCCGATATTTAGACACCATTCTCGCCGTATTCCCTGATGAAGTGTTACAGAGAATTGCTCGTGAGCCTGTTTCATAGGCGATGCGACACACCGATTCTGCTACGGATTCGGTAACGCTGAGGCTACCTGCTTCATGACACCAGGAATGTTTGCTACCCTCATCTAGAGCTTGTTCTGTTCGCACGGCGATATTGTGCATCATCTGGACGGCGGCGATGGGATATTGTCCAACAGCCGTTTCACCAGAAAGCATTACCGCATCTGTTCCATCTAAGATGGAGTTGGCAACATCGGTTGCTTCGGCGCGGGTGGGGTCAGGGGCGCTAATCATGGACTCTAGCATTTGGGTGGCTGTAATCACCGGCTTGCCAGCACGATTGCAACGGCGAATAATATCTTTTTGAATTAGGGGTACTTCGTGAATTGGCACTTCCACCCCTAAATCGCCACGGGCAATCATAATTGCATCGGCAACCTGCAAAATGGAATCAAAATTCTCTACGGCCTCTGCTCTTTCGATTTTGGCAATTAAACGGATGGAAGCACCAGCTGCTTCAATCATCCTTCGGGCGGGTTCTAAATCTTGTGGCGATCGCACGAAGGACACTGCTACCCAGTCTACACCCAACTGAATCCCAAAGCGCAGATCCAGCAAGTCTTTTTCGGTGATCGAACTCACAGGTAAAGGAGTTTGTGGCAGGTTTACTCCCTTGTGTGTGGAAATTAACCCGCCAATTTTCACTTCTGCCCGAATGCGATCGGCATCGCGATCGGTAACAATCAACTTAACACGACCATCATTAATCAAAATTGGTTCGCCTGGTCGCATCATTGCGAATAAAGTCGGCAATGGTAGAGGTAGCTCGTCGATACTCTCACCCTTTTGTTGCAAAACAAAGGTAACTTCACTACCAGCTTCCAGATTTAACCCTTCTGGTGGTAAAATTCCTAAGCGAATCTTGGGGCCACACAGGTCTTGCATAATTGCGATCGGCTTTTGCTGCTCAGTACTAATTTGCCTGAGATACTGAGCCGTTTGGGCGTGGAATTCATAGGCTCCGTGGGAGAAATTCAGCCGCGCCACATTCATTCCAGCTTCTACTAAGGCTTGCAGCTTTTCAGGCGCAGATGAAGCCGGCCCAACAGTACAAATGATTTTGGTTCGACGCATAGGGATTGGGGGTTGAGGAATAACCTGCAAATTTGAATGCTTTGAGCGATCGCGCCAAGCATCCAAATTCACATGTGCTTCATATCACTGGTTTGCTAAAAAAGTTACTTTATTTAGTCTTGCTTTCAGGGTATTTACCATCCCAAATCCCAAAAGTCAAAAGTCAAAAGTCAAAAGCTAATGACTAATGACCAATGACTAATGACCAATGACTAATGACCAATCAAACCACAGCCGCTGTCGGTGCGAGTTTTTCCTTTTGTGACATAGACAACATCAGGTCAATCACGCGATTCGAGTAGCCCCACTCGTTGTCATACCAAGCAATTACCTTGAAAAAGTTGGAGTTCAACTCAATCCCAGCACCTGCGTCGAAGATACTGGAATGGGTATCGCCTTGAAAATCTGTGGAAACTACTTCTTCATCTGTGTAGCCCAGGATACCCACTAGTGAACCTGCGGCAGCCTCCTTCATGGCAGCACAGATTTCCTTATAACTAGTAGCTTTGGCAGTTTTGAAAGTTAAATCAACTACAGAGACATCGGGAGTCGGAACTCGTAATGCCATACCAGTTAACCTGCCCTTCAATTCTGGTAAAACCAGTGCAACGGCTTTAGCTGCGCCTGTAGAGGAGGGAATAATATTCTGAGTTGCACCTCGACCACCCCGCCAGTCCTTCTTGCTGGGGCCGTCTACAGTTGGCTGGGTGGCAGTCATGGCATGAACTGTGGTCATCAACCCTTCGGTCAACCCAAAGTTGTCATTGATCACCTTAGCGATCGGAGCTAGACAGTTTGTAGTGCAGCTAGCATTGGAGACAATTATATCTTTGCTGGGGTCAAATAAGTGATGATTTACACCCATTAGTAGGGTAGGAACTGTATCTGGGTCTTTGGTGGGAGCGGAAATTATCACTCGCTTTGCACCTGCTTTCAGGTGGTTTGCCGCCCCTTCATAGCCAGTGAAGAGTCCCGTAGATTCCACGACATAATCTGCACCTAATTGTCCCCAAGGTAACTCTGCGGGATTCCTCACAGACACACAAGGAATGAAGCGCCCGTCAACGAGGATGCCATCTTCCTTAGCTTCAACCTTGAGCTTTAATTTACCGTGGGTTGAATCGTACTTTAATAGATAAGCGAGGTTATCTGGTGGTACTAAGTCGTTAATGCCGACAAACTCAATGTTGGGGTTATCGATGCCAGCGCGAAGCACAAGTCGCCCGATTCGACCGAAGCCATTGATACCAACTTTTAATTTAGTCAAAATTAAACCTCCCGTTGTGGAAAGTTGAACAAAAGGAGAAAGTTAAAAGTCAAAATAGATTGCCTTTTACTCTTTACTCTTTGATCCTGACAGTCTCAGTCGGTTAAGCCATGTTTACTTGGCATCTTTTAAGGATTGGGGAATTGGGCATTGGGAATTGGGCATTGGGCATTGGGCATTGGGCATGGGGCATTGGGCATTGGGAATTGGGAAAACCCCGATTTAAACAGTTTTGATACATTATTAGATCCAGACTGTTCAAATAATTTGCTTTTGCAACCCACGATTAGTTAAGAGGTAAACAGCAAAAGTTCCTAGCCAGTGACTAGCTGCATAATGTTCAGTGACAACATTTGCTAGTCCATTGTGACGATGGTGAACGGCAGCAGAGCGAAGTGTTTCTATGCGGCGATCGCTATTTGCTAATCTAGAGATGATCCCCTCAAGCATCCAAGCACGACTGAGATTAAGACCATAGAAGTGGGATTGCATATAATCTTGAGGATTATCTACTATGTTCGGTTCTAACCAATTTGCTGAATTCTCAATCGGTATTTGGGGAAGAAAATCGGTCAGCCAGTCAGTGAAAGCTGTTGTTGGGAGGATTCGCCGCATGAGGTCTGCTTCAGCAAGTCCAGGAGAGACAAAATCGTAGCCAAGCGGCTCAAATTGTAACGAGTAATTGCGATCGCTAAGATAGAATTGCCGTGCTTTGTTCTCCACTAACTGAGTGAAGTCAGTATTTTCGGTAATCCTTGCCCAATCTAGCATCAAACCAAATGCAAAAGCTGTTTGGCTATGCATCCCGGTGCGATTTGGAAGTTTTAGTTTGTCAATCCAACGGTGTAAATTAGCTGCAATCAACTTTTCTAGCGGTTCCAATACAAGCCGCCATTCTTTCGCTTGAGGATGATTCCACTCGTGAAGTTCCGCAGCCAGTTGCAGAAGCCATGCCACACCGTAAGGAAATTCATAAAAGGGTAGCCGTTGAAAATGGGCAATCTCTCCTTGAATCTTCTCAGGTGTTAGGCTCTGATCAAGTGCTTGCTTTGACGCGGCATTGAAAGAGGCTTCAGGAAAGTGACGCATCAGACGTACCAGCAACCAGTGACCATGTACGGCTGAATGCCAATCTAAGCAGCCATAAAAAGCAGGAGTCAATTTACGCGGTGGTTTTATATCCTCGTCGCTATCAGCCCAATACAGATTACTGTTGGGATACTCCCGCGCGATACAATCCAGCACTAATTGAGCAAATTGTGCCGCGATCGTTTCATTAATCTCCAAATTATCGGCTGGCATGGTCACTTAGTACAGTTTTGCGTAAAAGTGTAGCGTTTTTAATGCAGAGGAACGCATTAACATTGTATTGGGATGCGTTGGCATTGCAGGGGGATGCATTAACATTGCATCGGGACGCATTGGCATTGCAAGGGAACGCATTAACATTGTATTGTGATGCATTGGCATTGCAAGGGGATGCATTAACATTGCATCGGGACGCATTAACATTGTATTGCGATGCATTGGCATTGCAAGGTATTGCCATCAAGACAACCAAAAGTTTCAAACGAAAAATTATACACGTTAAATGTGGAACCGCTTAACACAGCGATCGCTAATTTGCTTACCAGATATGATTTTGATCATTTAGTCTCAATTATTCTTTGTCCAAAATCATAAAAAAGCGTTAAGCAGTAATTAAGAAACAGCAAAAGATATAAAGCTGTAAACCAGTGTGAGAGAAGAGTGTAGAGTAGATGCAACCGCGCTGCTTTCTTGAGCGGCATTAGATTAAGGAAAAGTTTTACGTATACTTTGTATATAAATAGCAACTAATCTAAATTCTACTGGACATTCCACTTTGTAATAAGTAATACTAATATTTAAATATGTCATAAACAACATAATGACTATGCAAAGTAATTTTATTGACCTGGACGAATTAATAGTTATGTGTCGGGATAAACGAGCAAAACAATTAATTCAAGAAGCCGTGGCTTGTTACCGAGCAGGTGCTTATCGATCTTGCATTGTGGCAACGTGGAATGCAGTGGTTTTTGAGTTTTTACATAAATTAAGAGAACTGGATCTTTTTGGAAATGGAGAAGCTGCCAACCTCTTAAAGGATTTTGAAAAGATTAGTTCAGAAGCAAAAGTCAAAGAGTTATGGCAATTTGAGTCCAGCATTCCCAATTGGGCAATCGAAAAATTTGAACTTATTTCTCCAGTTGAGCAGTCAGACATTCAAAGGCTATTTGAGGATCGAAGTCGATGCGCTCACCCATCAATGACTTCATTAGAAGAACCTTTTGAAGCAACCGCAGAATTAGCTCGTTATCATTTGAGAAGCGCTGTTACACACTTGTTGCAACGTCCACCAGTTCAAGGACGAGCTGCGAAAGAACGAATTTTCCAAGATATTAAGTCAGAATACTTTCCTATTGAAGTAGAATTAGCAGTTCAGTATTTCCAAAAAAGTCTGTTAGCCCGTGCACGTCCTACCTTAATTAAAGATATCGTCCGTGGCTTAACGATTGACTTATTAATTGACAATCGCCCAATTGATGAACGAACACGTCAATTTTGTGCGCTGAATGCTGTACTAAAGCTATATTCAAAACAAGCTGGAGAAATACTTAACGATGGGCTTTCTGATATTATTCTTAATAAAGTAACGGATGAAAAATGGGATAAAGTAATTATTTACTTAAGTACTATTAGCGCTTGGGAATATCTTAATGAGCCGTGCCAATTAAAAGCAAAAAAATTTATTGAAAAGCTTAATATTTTTGATGAAAATAAATGGGGCGCCCGTTTATCAGCAGAAAATTTAGATATTTTAGTTAAAAGTTGGTATGTTAGTTTCTTGACCGAAGTTGTAGTTAGTAAGTTTCAGATTTCAGTAAGTCATATTTTATCGGCTAAAGTACTTTGTGAAGACAAAGTATTTATAGAAAAGGTTCTCGATCCGATTCTTAAAGATTCTTTGCCCCAAGCGGATTTAAATGAATTACTTAGAATGACAAAAAATGCTGATCAGCTATTGAGTGTAGCCATTCAACCTTGCCTTCAAGAAGCTATTCAAGCTGCTCCAATAGAGACTCTAGTTTATCAAATATTAAAGACTGCAACAGATACAGATATGCCACTTATTCAGATGATTGAATCTAGTCTAAGAGAAAAAATCACCTATGCTTCTTTAGAAGAGTTACTTGAAGCAAATGCAAGATATAAATCCATTGATGAAATAAATTATGAAATAATGGAGTTATTTAAGGGTTCAATTATAAAATTAATTAGTACAGTCACTTTTGATGACTTGTTAAAAGAATATAATTATTGGAATGAAATTCCAGATGAAATTTTAGAGCCGATATTAAAAGAGAATATTACAACCATTGTCCAAAAATTTATTGAATCTCATTCTTTCAGTAATGCTGCAAATAATGCAAAATTGCTTATCAGAGTAATAGAGTTTCTCGATCCAACTCAGTGGCAGTATATTTTAAAGGCATTTTGTGACAATAGTCAGATACATGGTTCTTATGCCTGTCCAGGAATCTTTATTGAGCTTTTTAATAAATCCTTAAAATCTACTGGAGCAATAGCACCATATTGGTTATCGTTTCGGCAAGAACTTGATAATAATAAAAATCTTAAATATATTGATACAAACTCACTCAAGCATTTAATTGACTCTTCTGGATAAGTTCATGAAGAAGCTTTTGATGACAAGGATAAACCAGATATTCCTTGTAATTATGCCGGGGGTAGATTAATCAATATTAATCCTGTGGAAGTTAGCAGACGCAAAGTTTTAAATTCGCAATGTAACCAGAAATTCGCAATGTAACCAAATGGAGATTTTGACCACTTCCCAATGGCGAATAAGGTAACGCGAAACCTAACTCCCCATTCCCTTGCCTACAAGGGAATGGGGAGAATTCAATGCCTCTCTCCTTGCAGGAGAGAGGAATGTAAGTGAGGATTTCCAGATTAGAGTAAAAAGTCAGGTCTTAACCCAAGCGTATTGTGATATGAGTTATTATTTTAAGCTTCCTAACACTTCCATCACTTCTGCTTCCGGTTTTACCCTAGCTTCTGCTTCCAGAAATCCAGCTACTTGAGCCTCAATTTCATCCCGAACAATCTGGCGATACTCCAAGAAATGCTCAATTTGGGCACAAACAGCTAAGTAGCTACTCACCCCACCCGGATTATGCTGATACATGCTCCACAAATTGCGCCAGAATTGCCAGCGCGTCTGACGACGTACACCCTGCCGCCAACAAATCACCAGCAACGCCCGGAGTACTTTCCAGTTCAATGGTTTCTTGGCAGCTTTGCCCTTTTTCGGATAGGTTGCTTCCCCCAAAAGACGGAAGTGTTTGTATGTACGCTCCAAAAACCGCTCTGGCTCATACAAATCCCAGAACGCTTGCACATATTCGTGGGCGATGTCTTCTAACGGTCGAGTTGGGACAAAATTCATCAACGTGGTTTGGTTGATGTTGGCTGATTTGTTGCGGAGTCGTCCTTCCTTTTCTAATCTATGCCAGAGGGCTGTATCTGGAAGCGCTTGCAGCATACTAAATAAGGCTGTGGGAATTGCTGTTTGCTCGACAAACTTGACAATTCGTGCGCCTGCTCCTATCTTCTCACCATCAAACCCAATGATAAAGCCTGCCATGACTCGCAGCCCTGAGCGGGTAATCTTATGCACCGCTTCACTGAGCGAGTCTCTGGTATTCTGGTATTTCTGAGTGAAAGTGAGACTTTCTTCGTCTGGGGTTTCAATTCCCAGAAAAACGGCTCCAAAATTACACACTACCATCAAATCCATCAGTTCTTGGTCTTGAGCTAAATCAACTGAAGCCTCTGTAGCAAAGGAAAAGGGATAATTATGTTTCACCATCCAGGGCAGAAGGGACTTCAAAAATAATTTGACATTCCGCTTATTACCGATGAAATTGTCATCCACCATAAAAATACTGCGCCGCCAACCCAGTTTGTAGAGATAATTAAGTTCTGCTAATAATTGATCTGGGTCTTTAGTGCGAGGTTTGCGACCGTAGAGTACAATAATGTCGCAGAATTCACACTGAAAGGGACATCCACGGGAAAATTGCACCGACATCTCCGCATAGGCTTCAAATTCTAGCAAGTCAAAGCGAGGAATCGGAGTATTGGTGACATCTGGTTTTACACCATCAGAGCGAAAAATGCCTGTGCGATCGCCCTGTGCGATCGCTGCTACAAATAAAGGTAGGGTGATTTCCCCCTCGTCTAATATCAAGTAGTCTGCCCCAGCGGATGTCATTTCATTCGGTAGCGCTGTCGGGAACGGCCCACCCACAGCAACCCGCTTACCTCTCTGCTTTGCTTCCAATATCTGAGAGAGCAAATCCTCTTTTTGCACAATCATCGCCGACATAATAACCAAATCTGCCCAAGCCCATTCCGCTTCTGTACAGACGCGAACATTTCGATCTACTAGCTTGAATTCCCATTCTTGGGGTAAAATCGCGGCTACAGTTACTAAGCCTAAAGGCGGTAGCATTGCTTTACGGTCTAATAAAGCCAGTGTTTTTTCAAAAGACCAAAAACTTTTTGGAAAACGGGGATATAGAAGTAAAACGTTCATATTCGATGCTTATAACCCTTGATGTTTGCTGCTACTTGAGTTAACGTCAAACTAAACCAGTCTGACAACAGATTAGAGGAGCTTCTGTATACAGTAGTTGTAACCTCTACTATGACTTATTTAGACAAAGCAATATCTTGTCAGGGCGATTATTACTGTTTTCAGACCAGAGAGTAGCTCAAAATTGCTCAATGAATAGACCTCTTGCAAAAGTCAAAAAATCAGGAATGTCATTCTGTTCGTGCAGCGTTCCCACAGGGTAAGGAACGCAGTGTACAAGAAGAATCTCACAGATGTTTTGTTCCGCTCAACATGAGAATTTAAGCATTTATGCAAGAGGTCTAATGTGAGGAGTTCAATCGCAATTTCGGGAAATCCTCAAACATTTATGGGTAAATGATTTAGCCGGAAAGACCAGGACTTGTAGGATGGATCTAACGTCTGTTCTTTTTATGAATTGGCAAATTGGCAACTCTGAGAAAAATAACTGTGTTATTTTCAATACTATACAAGGTGTATTTGCACTTTCAAGCTATTTAGACGGGCTGCAACCCGTCTTTATTTATCGCCAGACCCTTTTAAATCTCGTTTCCAGCCTCAGAGGATGTTTGAAAAGTCCTATTCTCCGTAGCTTTAGTTGAGAGCGTTGAAAATTACTGGTGCTGAAACTATACCTTTTGCCTCTAACGCAGCCGCAACCCGTAAAATTAACGCTTCATTATATGGTGCTGCGATCAATTGCACACCTAAAGGTAATGCATTTTGGCGCTGAATTGGTACTGATAAAACGGGTAAACCAATAAAAGATAATGGTTGAGTAAATAGCCCTAAATGAGGACGGACAAGAATTTCTTCGCCATCCAAAATCATGGTTTGTTGACCAATTAGCGGTGCGGAAATTGGTGTAGTTGGAGCAAGGATTACATCGACATTTTGGAAGACTTCCCGAACGCGATCGCGATACCATTTTCTAAACCGTTGTGCTTGGAGATACCAGCTACTAGGAATTAACGCCCCAGCCAAAAAGCGATCGCGTGTTGCTGCATCAAAATCTTGGGGACGACATTGCAGTTTTCCCAAATGCAGATTTGCGCCCTCACTAGCTGTAATCACAAAAGCTGCTGCACGGGCGCGGTGTGCTTCTGGTATGGTTACGTATGCAGTGACATCTAAAGCATCAGCTACTTTTTGGACTGCTGCTAAAGCTTCTGCTTCTGCGCCTTTGGTGAAATAATCAGCTGCAATTACAATTCTGATCTCAGAAATATCTTGTTTAAGTTGTGGTAAACATAATTCAGGCGGACGCTTTGTACAAATTGGATCGCGATCGTCTTCTCCCTGAAGCACATCAAACACTGTGGCGATATCCTGCACCGAACGCGCAAAAGATCCAATGTGGTCAAAACTGCTAGAAAATAAAGCTACTCCAGCACGAGATAAGCGTCCATAAGTTGGCTTCAAACCAAAAACCCCACACAACGCCGCCGGAACGCGAATAGAACCATTAGTATCAGAACCCATCGTCAGGGGTACTAACCCAGCAGCAACAGCCGCCGCCGAACCACCCGACGAACCACCAGCAACTCGCTGTAAATCATGGGGGTTGTGAGTCGCACCGTAATGGGAGTTTTCCGTCACAAACCCATAGGCGTACTCATCCATATTCAAAGCGCCAACCAGCACAGCACCCGCTTGTTTCAGCTTCGCTACTGCTGTTGCATCTTGGTTAGCTGCTGGATTTTCTGCATTGATTTTCGACCCCGCCAGAGTCGTTAAACCAGCGATATCGAAGAGATTTTTCACCGCAAAAGGCACACCAGCCAGCATTCCAGGATTATTACCTTGGGCAATTTCGGTGTCAATGCGGGCTGCATCTGTTAAAGCTGTTTCAGCAGTCACAGCCGTAAAACAATTGAGTTGATTATCCCGCGCGGCGATTCGGGCGATCGCATTCTGAGTAACTTCCACCGCGCTAACTTTACCTTCGCGCACAGCAGTTGATATTGTTATGGCATCGGCTGAATCAAAATTCATGCTGGAATATTAGGAGATAGCGCGTTTAGCTTTTTGAGTAATAGCAGTCTGCATAGTTTTTGCTAGCTGTAGCAAAACAGCTGTAAAACCTAAATCTAAAATACAAGATAATAAAAACCAAAAGGGCAGAAATTTATCTTGAGGATTTTTAGCAGCGATACGATTCACAAAGTTTGACCCCATCATAAAAACATATAGCGGCGTTATTAACGATCGCACTTGTTCACTCAAACGTGTGAAATCATCACCTTCCACTTTAAATCGATCAGCAAAAGTAGACAAGGTGTTGGCTATTCCCCAAAGACTATATATAGGAATTAGAAATCGTGCGATCGCACCTCCTGGCGTAATCGGATATTCCTTGAAGAGATTCCTTAAATCGGCATGGAGACGATATAGCCAAATCAAAAAAACAATGATTGAAGTTAAATTGAACAGTGAGGTAACTATTGATATCAGTGCATCAAGAGAAGCAAGTAGCTGATAAAGTGGCTGTGCTATGACTTGCAACAAAGATAATAGCGTAGAAGCAATACCAAATCCTAGCAACACCCAAAGCAACCGCACCAACAATCTACCGACACCCGCAGACTTCAATGAACTAGCAGCATTGAAATTATTCATCTGATTTTACAAGGTATAGTCGGCTAATATCTTAGTATTATTGGTTATATTGCAACTCGGTAAAATTACTAAAGCATCAACATAGCTATTATGGTTCAAAAACTGGTGCAACTTCAATATCCTCTGGTAGAGGGAAAGAATTTACAAGATTAGCGATCGCCCTAATTCTCTCAAAATTTGCCACCACACCATCACGATACTCATCTCTTAACTCCAAATCCAACAACAACGCCATTTGATCAACATACTCACCCAGATTAAAATCTTCTCTTCTCATCTCTCTGCGTCCTCTGCGTCTCTGCGGTAGCCTGCGGCAAGCCGAAGCGTCTACGTTATTCTAAACTTATAACTTCCTGACTTTTCAATGCATCTGGAAAACCTCTCTCTAAATCTCTCTCCTAAAAGGAGAGAGACTTTGAATTTTCCCCCCTTCCCGCGTCGGGAAGGGGGTTAGGGGGTTAGGTTTTTGGTGGATTTTTCCACATAACGTGAAAAGTCAGATAAGTTCTTACGCCAACTAAAATAAACAATGCAATTAATTTTATACAGTAAACCCGGCTGTCATTTATGTGAAGGCTTGCAAGAAAAGCTAGAACAAATCCAAAATATCAGTTTCGAGTTGGAAATTAGGGATATTACGACTCGTGATGATTGGTTTGCTGCGTATGAGTATGAGGTGCCAGTAATTTATTTATCGAACCGCAGAGGCGCAGAGGGCGCAGAGGGGAGTGAGAAATTATTGCCACGTCCTTCTCCTCGTGCTACTGTGCAGCAGTTAGAGCAAATGTTGCGTAAGTATTTAGCCAATTAGAAAAAAATAATGCAGAATAAGCGCAAGATTAAGAATGTGGCGAGGTTCACAAAATGAAATTGCGGGAATTACTAACGGCGGTAGATAGTGTTGAGCAATTGCCTAGCCATCCGACTTTTGAGGATGTGGAAGTTAGGGGTTTGAAGACAAATTCCCATGCTTGTATTGTGGGAGATTTGTTTATTGGGATGCCAGGAACGCGGGTTGATGGTGGGGAATTTTGGCAAAGTGCGATCGCATCTGGTGCTGTAGCTGCGATCGTCTCTCCCGAAGCTGCACAAAAAAATCCTCCCACAAATCAGGCTGTGGTGATCAGTGCAAGTAACATAACTCAAGCTTGTGCCCAGATAGCCAGTGCTTTTTACGGTTATCCTGGGCGAAAACTCAAGCTGGTAGGTGTGACTGGTACAAATGGCAAAACTACAACTACTCATCTAATAGAATTTCTGCTGTTCAAAGCTCATCTAGCTACAGCTTTGATGGGAACTCTGTACACTCGTTGGGCAGGTTTTGAGCAAACTGCTGCCCACACTACGCCCTTTGCGGTGGAACTGCAACAGCAGCTAGCTGAGGCTGTAAAGGCTGGTAGTGAGTTTGGGGTGATGGAAGTAAGTTCTCACGCTTTGGCCCAAGGTAGAGTGTTGGGTTGTGAATTTGAGGTGGCGGTATTTAGTAATCTTACCCAAGACCATCTCGACTATCACAGCGATATGGAAGATTACTTTACTGCCAAAGCGTTGTTGTTTAGCCCTGATTATCTCAAGGGACGGGCAATAATTAATGCTGATGATTCCTTTGGCAAAAGGTTAATTTCCTCGTTAGATTCTAAACGGGTTTGGAGTTACAGTGTCAACGACAACAGCGCTGATTTATGGATGAGTGATTTAAATTATCAGCCGAATGGTGTCAGTGGGACATTACATACACCAAAGGGTGACGTAGCTTTTCGATCGCCCCTAGTCGGACAATATAATTTAGAAAATCTTCTTGCAGCCGTCGGAGCAGTTTTACACTTAGGGCTAGATTTACAATTGCTCGTATCTGTGATACCTGAGTTTCCAGGAGTTCCCGGACGGATGGAACGGGTACAGATTATTCCTGAACAAGACATTAGCGTGATTGTGGATTATGCCCACACACCCGATAGTTTAGAAAATTTGCTGAAAGCGGCACGTCCGTTTATACCTGGGAAGGTGATTTGCGTGTTTGGTTGTGGAGGCGATCGCGATCGCACTAAGCGCCCAAAAATGGGTAAAATTGCTGCTCAGTTAGCTGATGTAGCGGTGGTGACATCGGATAATCCCCGGACTGAAGACCCAGAAAAGATTTTGAAAGATATTTTGGCGGGAATTCCTGACACAGTGCAGCCAACTGTAATTTGCGATCGCGCGATCGCAATTCGTACCGCTATTTTACAAGCACAACCCGGTGATGGAGTCTTGCTTGCTGGTAAAGGTCACGAAGATTATCAAATTCTTGGTACTGAAAAAATCCATTTTGACGACCGAGAACACGCACGCGACGCTTTACACCAAAGACTGAATATACAACCTTAATTTGGGCATTGGGCATTGAAAAGAGGCAGAGGGGCAGGGTGCAGAGGGGAAAACTATTCTCCCTTGCTCCCCGCTCCCCTGCTTCTTCCCCATTCCCTTATGGGTGCAGTTTTTAACTAGTCCATATTTATTTCCGTGGGGATTTTGTAAAAAATGCACGCATAAAGGTGAAAATCGAAGACAGAATTATTTCTTGCTTCATCCTTGTTGTGCTTGACTCATGAATGTATCTCTGGCTAAGGATCTGTCTGTTTATCAACTGGTTATGGGAGTGCAAGTGCCTCCTAAACCATTGTCCCTCAGTCCTGCTACTCTGCTATCGCTGCTAAGAGCGCAAATTGACTTACTAATTGAGCAGCAAATTGCAGCCACTTTATGGGTGAAGCTACCACCAGATAAAATTTGGCAATCAGAATTAGTGCGTTATCAATCCTCGGTAGGTGCGTCTAGTTTCATTTATACTTGCCAGATTCAGGAGAGGCGCAAAGGGGGAGAGCAGGGAGCAGAGGAAGAAAATACTTTCTTGTCTCCCTCATCCCCCTCATCCTCTCATCATGTCTCTATTCACCTCCCACCAGATAGCCAACTGCGACGGGAAAACTTTCTGATGGTGTTATCGCCCCAGTTTTGCAGTTTAATTTTGGCTTATCGACCACTTAAAAAACGCAAAAATCAGACATCGGGGAAGGTATCAGCGAAGGTAAATACTAATAAAAACCAGCCGTTGCTGATTATAACTACTGTTGAGGGGAGAATAATTCAGCAAGTATTAGATGGTATCCAAAAAGCGGTGTCTGACGACAAGCCCTTCGGGTTCGGGGGGTCCCAATCGACGCCAAGCGCCAAGACTGCGACCCCCTCACCGCTGGGCGTCTACGCGCCGGAATCATCCCCAATTTTACCTGCTAGTTTTATTTGTCCAACTGCGCCCCAAGCCGCACTTATGAATCAACTGTTGGCAAAACAACTCCTGCGACAAGATGAAATTAATCATCAAATCATCACAGTACGTACCACTAAGTTGCAGCAGCAAAATCAAGAACTGCACAACAAAGAGAAACTCAAAGATGAATACCTGAAAAATGTGTGTCAGGAATTGCGTACACCCTTGACGCATATGAAGACAGCACTTTCGTTATTGAATTCCCCTAATCTTAAACCCCCCCAGCGACAACGTTATTTACAGATGTTAAATACCCAGTGCGATCAGCAAAATTCCCTGATCACTGGTTTGTTGGAACTGGTGCAGCTAGAACAGAATTTGGAGGGGACAACTTTGGAGTTGGTGCGTCCCTCAGATATTGTACCTGGAGTAGTCAGTACCTACCAACCTTTAGCCCAAGAAAAAGGGATTATCTTAGCCTACTCAGTACCTACTGAACTCCCATCTGTTTGGTGCGTGAGTGGTGGGCTGAGGCAAATTGTGATAAATATGCTGCATAACAGCATTAAATTTACTCCTAATGGGGGTCAAGTATGGGTGCGTGCCCGTATTCAAGGCGATTATGTCCAATTAGAATTCCGCGACACAGGTATCGGTATTGCCGAAAACGAAATTCCCAAAATCTTTGATCGGTTTTATCGTGTGCGGACAGCCGCAACTGAAGATTATGGTGGTGCTGGGTTGGGGTTAACAATTGTACAGCAATTGCTGCTGCGCTGTGGCGGATCTATTTCTGTAAAAAGTAAATTAGCTGAAGGTTCCACATTTACAGTGCAACTGGCAAGTATTGGCGATACCCCAAGAGCGATCGCTACAGAAAATGAGTTATGAATTATGAATTATGCATTTTTAACTCCTAACTCTTAACTCCCGGCTTCTGCTTGCTAACTTCTAAAGGCAGGAAAATTGTCAAAACTTCCCCATAGTGTGGACGCTGGCGCACAATCAGTTTGCCACCGATCGCCTGAAACAAATGCTTGGTTGCGGCGATATTCAAACTAATCGTACCCGTTTCTGGTTGGAACATCAGCAATTGACCAAGCGCTTTACGAATTGGTGGCGTTGCAGGTGTGGCGGCTTTATTGGAATCTTTGCACCCGAATTGGGGCGACAATTGTAACTTCAGTTGATCGCCAGCCGGGATAACTTGTACTTGAATATGGCTACCAGCGGGTAAGCTGCGAGTGAAATTCTCCATCAAACCAGTGAGTACCTGATCCAGCATCGTGGGATTACTCACCACTGTTGGTAGTTGCTGGGGTAAAATAACATTTAAAGTTAAGTTCCGCCGATGCGCTGCTTGTTCCCAACGGGGAATGCTCTGCTGCAACACTTGATCTAAAGACATCGGCGTGAGTTGAGTTTTTGAGGGTTTTGCTGAGGCAGTAGTTTCCAGTTCTGCTGCCTTAAACAGCAACTCCATCCGGTCAATTTGCTCGGTACACTCGTGATCGATAATTTTTAAGCGATTGATCACGCCAGCATCTAAGTCTTGCCGCTTCAGCAGCAGACGAGTCATGGTGCGAATAGTTGTTAAAGGTGTGCGGACTTCGTGAGCGAAGGCTTGGAGCAATTCTACATCAGGATTTGGGCATTGGGGATTGGGCATTGGGCATGGGTTATTCTCCTTGTCCTCCTTGTCCCCAGTCCCTAGTAAAGAGTCCCTAGTCTCTTCTGGTTCTGTTAATTCCTGAAGCAACAACTGGCTAAACTCAATCATGATGCGGTAATCTGGTGCTACCGGAGAATACTGTTCTACTAATGCGTCCAAGCGGGCGAAAAATTCTGGATTAGCCAGCATTACCCTTGATCCTAGCGATCGCCAAGCCTGCTGCACTACTTCTGGCTCAAAAGAAAATGAAAAGGTTTTTTTACCGTTTTTGTGGTTTGCTAAAACTAGCACTAATCTAAATTTATCTGTAAAAACTAAACAAAACTGTTCTGTCCCTAGCGGATCGGCAGCTAGTAAGGGAAGTACCGATTCATGGGGAGCAATTTCTTCATTTACAGATGCGTTGGCATAGCCCAACTCAGGCATCGCACCTGGCATCTGAAATGGCATCAGCGCCAAGGGATTAAATGGTTTTGCTGTAAAAGTTACTGTTTGTAAGCTTTGAGTCAGTTTTGGCTGACTAAATAAGGGTGCTGGTGCAGCTAAAACTAATCCTTGGGTTGTGGCAGGTGAAAGATTTGCTAAAGTATTTAATAGCAAATGTTCTGTCGCTGCTAGGCTGACACGCCACTGCCGTTCTGCTTTAGCAGGTGAACATTCAGCTACACTTGATTGATTTTCAGCCAAGATTTCGCTCAGACTTGGCAATATCCATTTGTACACAGGTTTTCACCCCTTAATTCAAGAGCGACTAACAGCGTCTAGGGTAGACATTTCACTACTACCTAAGAGGTTATAGCTATTTGTGTACTGATGACAGTGGTAGAACCGAACAATTCGGGCGCAATTTCCCCTCTAAGTGCGATCGCACTTAGCTCGACTTGATCCATTTTTTTCGCAATGCGATCGCTATCGCTGAAACCTTTGTGGGACGGTAGTTTTACTTTTTTAACTTCATCGATAATCTGTGACATGGAAAAAGTATTTGCCAAAAAGCCAGGGTTTTTGCCGGATAAAGAAAACCGAGTTGTTAATTTTGGATAAAGTCGAGCTTAGTGGCTGAAAAACACTCGCGCTGACTTTTACCGATGGGTATTGCGATCGCTGATTGATAATTGTGCTGATTTCACTGCTCGAATCGGGATTGTAATTACAAACTCTGCACCCTGTCCCAGTGATGAAATGCATTGCAAAGATCCACCATGCTTTTCAGTAATTATCTGGTAGCTAATCGATAATCCCATACCAGTCCCCTTACCAACTTGTTTAGTAGTGAAAAAAGGGTCAAATAGACGCGACTGGATTTCTTCTGGAATTCCTGCTCCATTATCCGCAATCCGAATGACGACATTTTCATTTACCTGTTCAGAAGAAATGCGAATCAAGGGATTTGGACAAAGTTCTTTTTGGAAACACTCTTCTAAAGCATCGATTGCATTTGCCAAGAGGTTCATAAAAACCTGATTCAGTTGCCCTGCAAAACAGTGAATCTTAGGCATTTCACCATACTCTTTGACCACATTGATCTGAGGGCGATTATTTTGTACCTTAAGACGGTGTTGCAATATTAATAGGGTACTGTCGATTCCTTCATGCAGATCAACCGTTTTGAACTCAGCTTCATCCAAACGAGAAAAGATTCGTAGACTGAGAACAATTTCACGGATGCGTTTAGCCCCCATCTTCATTGAGGTTAACATCTTAGGCAAATCTTCTATTAGGTACTCAATATCGGCCACTTTGTTAGCATTCTGAATTTCTGGCTCTGGGTTGGGGTAATATTTCTGATAAAGCTTAATTAACAGCAGCATCTGTTGAGTGTAATCATCAGTGTACTGGAGGTTGCCATAGATGAAATTAACCGGATTGTTGATTTCATGGGCAACTCCCGCCACTAGTTGACCCAAACTCGACATTTTTTCAGATTGAATTAATTGGATTTGGGTTTTTTGCAGGTCTTTGAGAACCTGTTGAAGTTCTGCTTCTGCCTGCTGCCGCTCGGCAATCTCGTCTCGTAATTGTTCGTTGGCATTGACCAACTCATCTCTGGAATGTTGTAGATCGTCCGCCATTTTGTTGAACGAGGTAGCTAACTCGCCAATCTCATCTTGGGAGCGAATACTAACTCTAGTAGCCAGCTTACCTTCAGCCAGATTTACCACAGCTTGCTGGAGTTGTTTAATCGGTTTTGAGATGCTTCTGGAGAGCAGATAACCTACTGCTAATGCAAATATGCCACATCCCAAACTAATAACCGACGTGACAACAATATTTTTATGGGCTATTGCTAGCGCGGCTTTGTAAAGCGGTGTATATTCCAGAATTACTGCACCAATCGTTTCACCCTTGCTAGTCTTAAAAGCAACAGCAATCAATAGAATCCCCTTTGGGTACTCAGAACTAGTCTCAATATATGTTCTTGGTATGCCATCGTGAATAGTTTGACCAACTTCATTATTGCGATCGTGATCTAATCGCGTACCGATGTCTTCGGGAACTACATCTGCCAAAATGATTTTATTGCGGTCTACAATCTCCAGATCACGCTGACGTTGCTTATGTAGTGCTTGAACTTCCTCTCGCAAATGGGCTACCATCTCCTCTCGCGATCGCATTTCGTGGTATTCAAACTCATGACTTACGAAATATCCCAGTAGTCCCGCAACTTCTTCAGCCTCTTGTTGAGCAAGATACTTAGCCATCTTCAATTGTTGATGAGCACTAATCGCACCAATCGTTCCTGAGAGAGTAACCATTCCTAGAATACCCGAAATTAATTTTTGACTAATTTTCATTCCTTGCTCGAAACCTCAAGTGCTTGCTACTGTGCTGATTTAGTTTTAGGGAGTTTGCCCTGATCCTAAAATTCCCAGTTGTCAGCCTGTAAGCTACAGAGTCAACAGCCATTAGCAAAATCTTTAATCTGGGCCAATTTTGGCGATGCCTACGGCTGGCTACGCCTACGCATTTTTTTTAGTAGATTAGCAATATAGCAGTTCTCGCTGGGATGCAAGATATGGTAGGGGCACAGCATTGCTCATACGTGTCAACTTAACGTGAAAGTTAGTCTAGAAGCAGCTTTTAGAGATTATCTCGTTCCCAGTCTCCGACTGGGAATGCATTCCGAGAGGCTCCGCCTCAAGACTTGCGGCAGAGCCGCTATGAGATGCATTTCCAGCCTCTGGCTGGAAACGAGGTTTTAAAAGGCTTTCACCTTAAGTTGACACTAATGAGCATTGCTGTGCCCCTACGAGTGGGACGCCAGTTCGCCCAAGTCGGGAGACCCGCCCACGCGACTGAGAACCGCTATAGACTATCTCAAAGGTACTTTATGACTTCTTTTGAAACGTCAGTTGAAAATTTGGTACTAGTTGCTGGTGCTACTGGTGGAGTAGGGCAACTGGTGGTAGGCAAACTGCTGGAAAAGGGTTTGAAAGTTCGTGTCCTGACACGCAATCCCGCAAAAGCTGAAGAGATGTTTAACCAGAGAGTGGAAATTGCCGTTGGTGACATCCGCGAGCCAGCTACACTGCCAGCCGCAACGCCAGATATCACCCACATCATAAGTTGTACCGGAACCACCGCCTTTCCCTCTGCACGATGGGAGTTTGACCAACCCCCAAACTTGATTGAATGGGGAATCACTTTCCTTAACCCCAAATCTAGTCAAGCAAAAGCAAAGAATAGTCCGGCAAAGGTCGATGCCCAAGGTGTCAGCAACCTAGTGGCAGCAGCACCCCGGAATTTGCAGCGGTTCGTTTTCGTCTCTTCCTGCGGAATTCTCCGTAAAAATCAGTTTCCTTTTAGTATTCTTAATGCTTTTGGCGTGTTGGATGCCAAACAAAAGGGCGAGGAGTCCATTATTAATTCAGGATTACCCTACACCATTATCCGCCCAGGACGCTTGATTGACGGCCCCTATACCTCCTACGACCTCAATACCCTCCTCAAGGCAAAAACAGGGGGTAAATCCGGTGTGGTCGTAGGCACTGGGGATACACTTTCAGGTGATGCCAGCCGGATTGACGTAGCAAATGCTTGTGTGGAATGCCTTTTTCACCCAAGTAGTTCTAGGAAAATTTTTGAAATAATCAACCAGGGACAAAGACCGCCTGTGATTGACTGGGAAACTCTTTTCTCCTCGCATTAATCATAAATTTTACCGAAAAATTGGGTTTAAAGCCCCGTGCTTCTAGCACGGCTTTTATTATATTGTATTATTTTATCTGCAATATTCCATGATAAAATATAGAAATGATAGTAAGAGAAGCCAAGCTACTAAACGGAACTAAGGAGCAATATCAAGCTCTTGATGATGCCATTCGCGCTGCCCAGTTTATTAGAAATAAAGCGGTTCGTTATTGGATGGATAATCAAGGGGTTAGTAAAAGTGACTTATACAACCTGTGCAAAGACTTAGCGTCTGAATTTGACTTTGCTTTGAAGTTAAACTCAGCAGCGCGTCAAGCCAGTGCCGAAAGAGCTTGGGCTGCTATCTCAAGTTTCTACAAGCGTTGTAAAAAGCAGGAGAAAAAGAAAGGTTATCCCAAGTTTAAAAAGCATTGTCGTTCAGTAGAGTACAAAGTATCGGGCTGGAAACTATCTGATGACTGCACCCGTATTACTTTCACGGATGGATTTAAAGTTGGTTCTTTATCTGTATTCTGTAATTCATCCACACGAGAAGACCTCCTAACACTTAAAATCAACCGCGTTCGTGTAGTAAGAAAAGCGGATGGGTATTATGCCCAATTCTGTTTTGATGCTGACCGCAAGGAGACAGGGGTATATACAGGCAAGGTTGTTGGGTTGGACTTGGGGTTAAAATATTTCACCAAAGACCAAAATGACAATGCTGTAATTTATCCTCAATTTTTGAGAAAGTCAGAACGGAGACTTAAGAAAGCTCAGAAGCGGTTGAGTAAAAAGTATGTTTTAGGCAAAAAACCTCAGTCAATCAATTATCACTCTTGCCGGAAACAATTAGGTAGAGTTCATCTAAAAATCACTAGACAGCGTAAAGATTGGGCTATAAAGCAAGCCCGATGCGTGGTTCACTCTAACGATGTGATTGTCTATGAGGATTTGAAGATTGCGAACATGGTCAAAAATCACCATTTGGCTAAGTCGATTTCTGACGCTAGTTGGTATCAGTTCACTCAATGGTTAGAATACTACGGGAAAATCTGGGATAAAGCAGTAGTCGCGGTATCGCCTAACTATACATCTCAGGACTGTAGCCATTGTGGACATAGAGTAAAAAAGTCACTCAGCACCCGAACTCATTCATGTTCATCCTGTGGGGTTGAAATATGCCGCGATACAAATGCGGCGATTAATATCCTGAAGAAAGGAATGAAAATGTTGGGTATGGAGTGGCAAAACAGTACTTCTGGGCAAGAAGAATCTGCATCGAAAGATGGAAAGCATGGGGAGAAGACCGCCAATACTATTGATGGGAAACTTGATATAGCAAGCGGATTTCTGTGAACCATGAATTAGAATCCTCGTGCGTTTACGCCGAGGAGTATGTCAACTCCTTCCCATTTATCCCCAACAACTTTTGGTTGCAGGAGAATATCACCAGCGACAGCTACCAAGTGATCATCCGTCAGATTTGCTCATTTCTGTGAAAATATCTGCGCTCTTGAGACTGGGATATTCTCAATACTGCTCGGTTAAGAATATTCGTAGGTTGGGTTGAGGCTTTGCGTTACCCAACCTACACATTTTTATTTTTTAGGCAAAACCTACGCAGTATTGGGGATATTCCTATTCGCCAGGGTAAACTCAGGCGTAGCACGCGGCGGTTAATTGCCAGACTGGCAACAATACCTAAAGTGAAAGTAGTTATAGCAGTTGCCAATACTTGGGTAACTTCCTGCTGCTTTGGGAGCCGCTACATAAACACGCATTAAGCTGTCATCTATTCTCAACTCGATATTGCGTTTAGTGATTTGTACTGTTTATCTTTGCGTCATAACTGCTTTTATTATTTCTCTTCTCCTTAGAACTGAGCAGTAATCTGGGAACAATTCAATAAATGACCAGCAGCGCTCGATTTCCCATATTCTGATTTTAAGTTTTCCCGTAGCAGTGGCTTTTCTAATTACCTGAAGATGCGATCGCCAGCCACTAGAAACTAAAAGTTAATTTCCCGACTAGGGCCTGTTTTAAAACTGTTCGGTGGCGCTTAAACCTTTAGCAATAGGGTCGAAATTAATCTTATTAATTTTGACCCTATTGAAAATATACTGCTCTTGTTGACATGAGGCGATCGCCCTGGTTCACACGCCACCTTGTTTGATAATATCGCGGTACAAAGTTGCCGCAGGGGTTGGTCGGCGCTTTAATTCTTGGTCAGTATCTAGGTCAATATGATATAGACCAAAATCGCTATCTGGGCCAAACTTCAAACCCCACTCGCGGTTGGAGGTGATGCACCAGCAAACATAACCTACCACATTCACACCATCTTGACGAGCGCGTTGCACCTGTTGGAGATGCTGGCGAATGTAGTCTTCGCGGTTGACGACTTTATCAGCCACATCAACACAGCCATTCTCAATAATCAAGATTTCCTGATCTGGGAATAGCTTGGCATGGAACTTGAGCATATCGTATAATAACCCAGCCGAAACTGGCGCATTACCGAAACGCCCAAAAGCGGCATCCATCAACTGCTGAATGCGATTGAGTCGTAGATTGCTAATCCCCCAATAATAGTCAAACCCAACAAAATCTTGCTGACCTACACACTCTTCAGGACAGAGAAATGTTGGTAACTGCCCAGCCATGCCAAGATGCCACCAATTACTTGTCAGTGATGTGGAAAGCACGCTGAAAATCTTGAAAATGGGGTCAAAGATTCGTGTAAGCGATCGCAATACCAACAAGCGTTCTTGAGAGGAAACTGCGACAAATTTCACCTTGCTGGGATCGCCGAAAATTTGCTTGGCTACCGCACGAGCTAAATCAATTTCTAAGCCGCTAAATTCTCCCGTGTTGGGGTCGCGGTAGCCAAACCCAGGTACGTTGTCTTTCACTGCCACAATTAAATAACCCCGGTCTTTAATGCGTCGCAGTGGTGTACCAGGTTTAGCAAGGGGTAGAGCCTGGGCGATAGTTGTACTAGAAGATGCCCCAGCACTGATGTCAGCCAGGGTAGAACGTCTGCCTATTTTAGGTAAATTTGGCACGGGTTGATTGGGGAAGTAACGACTATAGCTAGCTTCCCAAGCGCCGGATTCTTTGAACTGCCGTACAGCTATATCTACAGCATTCAGCAAGGCGCGATCGCCCTTGACTACAGCCGCCCCATAGTTTTCTTCGGTCAGCCTTTCACCATTTTTACCCACCAGCCGATATTGCTCTGGGTGCTGTTCTATGATTCCCAAGAGAATTGTGTCATCTGCAAGGATTGCACTAACCTGCTCGTAATCCAATGCTTGCAGGGCATCAGCGTAGTTTTCTACTACCTTGAGATTAGCTGTCGGTAATAAGTAGTTTACTGTCGATTCAGCAGTAGTACTTTTGACGACTGCTACCGCTTTCTGACCCAGATTTTCTGCTTGCTGAATCGAACTGGTTGATTTCACTAACAGAAATTGCCCCGCCTGATAGTAAGCTTCCGAGAAAGCAACTTGCTTTTGTCGCTCTGGGGTAACAGTTAAAGTGGCAATAACGACATCTACCTTTCCTTTTTCTAATAAAGTGCGCTCCGTGAAACGTTTTCCTTGGGAAATCATATCTTCGGGACGACGGAGATTAGTTACATTGCGATCCACTAATCTTTGCAACCATAAAGGAAGACCCAATAACATGGGGTTTGCTCCCACCTGAGCGTCTGAGTTGAACTGCTTGAGGATATATCTCGCTGTCGTATGGGACACAAACAAATTCCGCATCAGTTTTTGGATGGCGGTCATTTGATCGGCAATGGTAGCGCCGCGATCCAAACCTGGAGGCATAAAGTAGGCTCTTTCCCACCAAGGTTTGATATAGCCATAAATCAGTTGACTAGGTTCGTTAAAGCTAATCCAATAGCGTGCCAAATGACCCAAACGCTTGGCAACTTCTGTGACATAGTTAGCAAAAATTGCTGGAAATTCTGGGGCAATTAGCCCGCCTCGTGCTTCTACATGGATGGGATGGGTGAAGTGATGTAAAGTAACAATCGGTTCCATACCATGCAATTTGATGGTTTCGATCACTTGGCGATAATGTGCAAACGCTTCCTCACTGAATTGGCCAGGTTCAGGTTCTACCCGCGACCAAGCGATAGAAAAACGGAAGGCTCTGCAACCAAGGGACTTTGCTAAGGCTATATCTTCGGCGTAGCGATTCCAAAAGTCAGTAGCTTGACCCCTGACGGTGAGAGCGCGACGATGCTCCCAGACATCCCGGATGTCTTGATAACGGGAGTCGTAAGCTTCGCACTGATGGTCAGCAGTAGCGACACCGAATAAGAATGATGGGGGTAAAGGTGTAAAGCGATCGCTCATTTTTATGTCTCCTGAAAAGTTGCTAAAAAAACGCTCAAGTAAACTCTAGGCTGACCGAATTTTAGATTTTAATCGGACTTACGCATAAGAGATCCCCCAACCCCCTTAAAAAGGGGGCTTTTTAGATCCCCCCCTTTTTAAGGCTACGGTGTACACACAAGTCAAATTACGCCCCTTAATCCCCCCTTTTTAAGGGGAGCCAGCGCGGTCTTGGGGTCTCCCCAAGTGGAGCGACTGGCGTGGGTTAGGGGGGATCGAGATTTCAGGTTTTGAGTGCGTAAGTCCTATTTAAATTTTGGATAATGGAATTGAAGATTCAAAAGCGTTCAACTGACTTGTACTGAGCTTTGTCGTTGGCGCAGCCTCTCGTAGAGAAGTAGCGCTCAGGCCGAAGTCTAAAATTAAATGACAGAGCCAATGACTTGATTGCTCTTTTCAATCTAAAATCTAAAATCTAAAATTGTCTGACCTCAAACTGGATTGGTAGGTTTCCCAAATATTTCCCCAGAAAAAGCGACCAAACTCTGCTAAAAGTGTGGCTTTCTCCGTTAATGACTTAACATTAGTGATTTGCAACCCGGAAACCAACTTTCCTATGTCTCCCACATCAAGGGTTAAAATTCCTGAGCCGATAATAGGACTCTGGCGATCTGTACCTTGATATAAGCAAATATAAACGGTTGTAATATCTTTCCACATATCAAATCCCAGATCGTCATGTAGTTCTTTATTGCCAACCAAGTAATAATCCTGGGAGGCATGTTCAAAGGCGAGTTCATAAACTATGTATTTATATTGAGAATTATTGGTGGAAGCAAACAGGTTAAATACACTACTTTTAATGGGAATGTTTTCGCCAAAAGCGGGGAAGCTGATACAACCAGTAACACTAGCCGTGAAATTGGCATCACTAAGAAAACGCTTTAAGTCATGAATGTTAATTGTTAGTTGGATTGAAAGTAGGGAATTGTCAGCTTTGCCCTGTGCTGCACCCTTTATGGGGTCAGTTTCATCTAAAACAAACCCACCTGCCATTCTTTCTATAAAAGTCATTCCGGGTAAATTGTCCTGCATTTGGGTAATGTCCGGCTGAAAGGGCAATCCTTCCAGCGACATGGTTTGCAGGTATTGTTTGGCATCGGCATAACCCATATCAATCAAGGTGGCACCATCGATGTTGCCTAAATAGTAGTCGGGATCGAGAGGCAAAGGATAGGCTGGTTTGATCAGGTGCAGTTTGATGGGTTTAGTATGTCCGTAAACTGTCTCCCCTTGCAGAATACGCTGGTTGATTTCATTGATGCGATCGCACTCCTCAAACAGTGCCCCATTCGCACTGAGTTCAATCATCTGAACATATTGATGAAAAATCCCCGTCTGATATTCGCTGCTATTGCCAATGCACCACACTACCCAAAGTTCTTCTGCACCCCGGCGCACTGCTTCCATAAGATTTGCATCCTTGATCCACACGGAATCAGTATAGAGATAATTCCCTTTTTTTACAGGTGGCATGAAGATGGGTAAAGAAATACCAGCAACCAACAAATCTAAATCTATGCGATCGTGGGGAATGACTTCATTGGTTTTGTGATTAAAGTTGCAGACATTGAACGTACCTTGAATTCCCACAGCAGCGTTAATTTTTTCTACATCAATTCCCAAGTGTGGGAAAACGTGATCAATAATGCCGTCTGCATCTCCCATCGCCAGTAAGTTCCAGGCTTTGAGGTATTGTTCTGGAGGTACGAAGGAGACAAAATCTTTGACATTCAGAGTTCGCCAGCGATCGCACATCTGAATGGGTGAAAGTCCAGACAGCAACATTGCCAAGTTAATCGTACCGCCGGAAGTGCCATCCGCGTGAGTAAAACACAGTCCCGACTCGATCAAGGCACGGATGACTCCAGCTTGGTAAGCAACACGCATCCCACCACCTGCTAAAATCAAGGAACGTTTCGGCCCTGAGTATGCTGGCTCAGGAATGCCGTAAGGTTTATGAGGTAGGTTGTTCATAAGTGTATCCTGGGGCGAAACTACGAAAGCCAAACAAGTACCAGAAAATCAATACCCCCGATAACAGGTCAAAACCGGCAATTAGCAAAGCAAACGGCGAGAAAATCAGCTTGATGACACCCAAACCAACGGCGATCGCCGCACCAAATTTCTGTAATCCAGCCCAAATCAGCACAACAGCTTGGGGTTGTGGGCTGATTAATGCTTGTAGCAGTGCGCCGCCAAATAGCAGCATAAACATACCGATGATCGCAAAGAAATGTTGGCTAGTCGGGGTTGTCTCTGCTGAGACAATTTGGAGTACCAGACTAGGCATGATTAATTGCAACAATCCGCTAACAATGGTGATAATGGCAATGGCAAACAAGGATAAGTCAAGTATTTTACCTTTATTCATCATATTTTCCTGAGCTAATGGGGATAAAAGTTAAAGACATCTGGCAGGCAAAATGCCTGCCCTACAGTTATTTGACTAATTAGCTATGTTGTCTATTTCATCATCAAAATTCAGAATTCAAAACTTTGTATGATTCAGCTTTAGTTGGAGAAAGCTTTTGCAACAAGTCGCCTTTAGCAGAGAAATAGTACATCATCACTAACCACATCGCGGTGAGCAAAACCCAGCGAATATCGTTGAGGAACATCCATTTTTGCAAGAGTTGAGATAGCAGAGTTTGATCGGTAATTCCTGCGGCTAAAATTTTGTTAACGGGAATAATATGTAACTGCCCTACATAAGTAGCAGTACTGAGACAGACCAGGGCAGCAAGTGCCACCCAACGAAAGGCAGTTTTCCATTCCGTAACGACCAACACCACTAGTGCCAGAAACATTAGCGGTACGACAATCGTGAAAAACTCTGTGGCCGTAGTGGTTTGGGGAATAAACTGGTTGTAGTAATTATCAACAGTTAAATTCGTCCAAGTGGGAAACCAGAAGAAGTGTAGCGCCCACAAAACGCCCACGTATAGGCTTGTACCAAAGAAAATATAGGCGTGGTTAAGAATTAACAGAAGTGCTTTCATATTTCTCGATTCCATTGTTAAGGTTTTCATCGTCATCTTTGGGCAAAGCCTTGGGAGGTGATAACCATTCTTTACCCAAGCCTAAATTGACCACACTCTCCAAACCCTCTGGTTTTTGTTTGGGAGGTTTGTCGTAGCCGAGAAACCAGTTCTCGAAATGGTCATCTAGAATGCCCGTGATTTCTGGAAAAAAGCCTGTAAATATAGGTTCGGGGCTAATCTCCAATTCTTTCAGCGGTTGGATACAGGGATGATCGCCCAGGATCAGTCTGGCTGAACCTGGTTTAAACAGAGAAAATCCCAATTTCCCTTGGAAATAGATATAGGATTTCATCAACATTCCGCGAAATGCACAGTAGTTCGCAGCACCCAATTTCAGGGGAAACCAAGCTTTTGCAGGTTTGGCAACTTCAATTTTCATGACTAGTTGCCCATCCAAATCGTATTGACTGCTGACAGTGCGATCGCCAATCAAAAAGTCCAAATTAGCCTGATGTTTAGGCATTCCCCAAATCCCTTTACCACCTTTGACAGAAATTTCGGTGCTGACTGGCAAATCAAATACATACTGCCCAGTGCCGTACTGTTTCATAAACAAAGCAGGTAACAATCTGGGGGCTGGTTTTGCACCATGAGTACAGGCAATGGCAATGCTGAATTCGATGTAACTACCAATGTCAGTAATCTGATAATCAATAACCGTGATTACCAACAAGCCTTGATTCCAGAGGCGAAATGGATGTACTTCCTTTCCTGGCATCAGCTTTTTAGCCCGATCCGCGTTAATCGGAAATACTGCGATTAATGCTGGGGTTTTTTCCGAATTTACAGGTAACTGAAACGGAATTCCATCTACTAGAGCATAAAGACCTGTTTGTTGTTTCTGACGTTGGGGGATCATAAATTTGCACTTTTCAAATAGTTTTTTCCAATTCTGCAAGCATCAATGGGAAGACATCTATAGCCGCGTTCTTACCCATAAATATGTCTAAATGACTATAGTTATGCAGGAGGTGTAGAGAGTGGTAATTAGGACGTATGGCGTTGAAATATTTAAAAGTTTCTATCTGACTTTGCGGTAGAAAGCAACGGTTAAGCTTCCCTGCAAAAAAAGCAATGCGGGCATCGGTTTGCGGAGGTTGGGCAATAAAGTCTTGGGGTAAGTTGGGTAGATCCTCAACAGATACTAGGTGTCCGCGACTGATGCAGTGAGAAATCTGTGCGAAAAAACTTAGCGGCACGTAGGCGAATTCCTGCTTCAGCCATTCGTGGGTTGCCTCGTTGAGATTTTCGTGTTCCCACAAAGCGGGGAAGCCACTGCCATAGGTAAAGCTGACTTGTTTGCAAACTGGATTGTTACATTCATGATGGGTGAGAGAAACGTAGAGAGAAATTAATTTCGCCACCAAGGTAGGCGAGTGTAATCCCCACTGAGGGTTTAAGTGATCGGTGAGCAATCTGACTGATGGTAGTGCCCACTTGATTTTGATAGATGAAGGCAAGGGTACAATCGGATGCAGTGATACAGCATTGCTGATAATAGTTTTCACCTGTGGTACTAAGCCAGCAATCGCAGACATCATAAAACTGGTAGACCCCTGGCAATGGATTATGGCTTTGATTTCTTGGCAACCTGTTTCTTGAACAATTGTTTTGACCGCTTGCGGATGGTCATAAACTGCCGCCTGATCAAGCGTCCAATGGTTAGGCGTGAGGTCAGTACTGGCACGCCAGTTTTCCAACCATACGTCATAGCCATGAGCAACTAAGTAATCACCCAAATTGGTTTGGACAGGAGCGCGAAAGATATTGGCTCGTACTCCTGCGCCATGCACCAATAGGACAGGCGGTTTAGATGGAGTTTTTTCACCCCTGATGTTGATCAAATTGCAGGGGAAGCCATCTTTGCTAGTAAAAGAAACTATTCGTTCTTGTAAAGATGGGGTATAAAATTTTGTGTCCATTTTTAAACTAAAACCCGACGAGATCAATCACACAACGAGTGCATGAAAATCAATTTGCATATACTGTTTCTGGGTTAAATGTAGATTTCAGACAATGTGCCAGCAAAGAAACGACTGAAACGATCAATTGCTTGCAGACGTTCCCCAATGGTTTTAGTATTAATGACTTTCAGGGTGGTCATTTGCTTGATGAAATCTAAGGGCTGAATTTTGAGAATGCCTTGACCCAACACAGGATTATTTTCACTGTCGCCAGTATAAACGGTGATATACAGCGTGGTGGTGTCAGACCAGATATCAAACCCTGGGTCATCGTGAATTTGCTTGAAACCTTTCAAGTAGTAGCTTTGCCCGCCTTCAGTAGTCATGTGTAAGCGATAACGCATTTGTCGGGTTTTGTCTTGGTCTTGTTCCACAACAAACAGACTGAAATCGCTATTAGTAACAGTTAGCGGTTCCGCAGCCAGAATGGGAGCTTTTACTATACCAACTATCTTGGCAGGGTGGTTGGGGTTGTTGAGTAGTTCTTCTAAGTCATCAGCAATAACTGTCAAGGTAAACTCTAGGGGGGAGTTGCCTTCTTTGCCTTGCTCGAATCCACGCTGATAGTCTTTGTCTGTGACGGCTGTGGAAAAGTAGCCGCGCATGGTTTCAGTAAATTGAATTCCGACTGTGGCTGGAGCAGTAGTAACATCTGTGGCTATGGGCAGGGTAGTGAAATCATAATTAATTGTCCAACCCCGGTCTTTGGCGATCAGGGCGCAGCAACGCTCGACTATAGCAGAAATTGTTAATAAAGGATTTACGCCTAATGTACGGGGAATTACTGAACCATCGGCAACATAAAGGTTTTCGTAGACCTTTGTTCCTTGGTTGCTGGCAAAGACTTGCCCTTTATGATTCACGACACCGTGTTCAGCGTCCTCTGCTAAAATGCAGCCACCCAAGGGATGGACTGTAATTAGGTCATGGTTAAAGAAATTACTCCAGATGGGGTTGGGAATTTGCGTCCCACCCAAGGCTTGAGTTGCTTCTGTGAGACGATTATTCGCTCGTTGAAAAATGGGTTGACTCCCTACACCTTTCCATTTAATGCGGAGACGATCATTTTCTAAGTACATCTGCCCAGCCGCATCATCATGGGTCATAACTAAGTAGGTCTGAGTATTGCGGACTGCACCAGTGTAAGCACCATGAGTCAAACTCTCGACTTCGCGGATCTTTTCTTCCATGCGATCGCTGATGCCAGAGTCAGTATCTTTGCCTAAAATTTGGGCAGCCACCGCAAATGTTTGGGGTAATATCCCAGCCAATCCACCGGGAAGTGAACCTTCTTCAATCACCAAGCCATTATCTAGCTGGGGCTGTTCTCGCATATCGATGATACCTGTGATACATGGCCCTACTGCTTCTTGTGTATTCGCTGGGCGATCGCCAAAACCAATACCATTAATCACTTGCTCGGTATTATAACCAAAAGCTAGTACGTCACCATTACCTGTAAAGTTGTGTCCCAACTGCTTAGATACTGCTAAACCGGCTGCTTGAGAACGAAGCAAAATTTCTGTAGATCCCAATGTCCCAGCACCCAGGATAACAATATTGGCACTCACAAACATTGTGGGAGCGTTAAAGTCTTCTTGTCCAGCATTCAACAATTGGTAGTGAATAAGCCAGCGATTATCCTGGCGTTCGATTCGCTGCACCGAAACTTGCGTATAGATTTCTGCACCGTGGTTTTTAGCATCAGGTAGGTAATTCATCAACACGGTATTTTTGGCTTTATGATTACAGCCTGAAACACAATCACCGCAGAGATTGCATTGTTTCTGTTCCACACCTACATGATTCACCCCATCTTTGAATGTCACGTTGATCGGTGGGCGATAAAATTTTTCGTTCAAGTATTTAGACGACTTTTCTAAAGCCTGTAATTTTGGCAAAGGAGGAAAATCTTGGGGATATGGGGTAGGTTTAAGCATTTCCTCCGCACGACGATACCCCTCTGCCAATAAGGTATCTACATCATCACGCAAATCCTTGGGCCAGCGTGGATCTGCAAAGACACGAGGTTCAGCTTTTAATGACACATTGGCATTGACCAAAGATGTTCCACCTAGTCCACAACCAACGAATACGTTAATGTCTTTATTAAGATGAAAGTCGTACAAGCCTGTGCGCGAACCAAGACGCTTTTCAGGTAAATCTACCTGCATTTCTACCAGTGCTTTGGTTTCAGTATTAGGGTATTCACCCGCTTGAAATTCTTTGCCTCTTTCTAGCACACACACTTGCTGTCCAGCTCGTGCTAAACGCGACGCGGCAATACTAGCACCATAGCCAGAACCAATAATCACAACCATATAATGATTTTTTAAATTTTCAATCGGGCTGGATAAACGAGTCATTATATCAATCCTTGACAATTATGAATATGAGAAACGTGGATTTCAAAAATCAAATACTAGTCCTATAGCTCTTTTTTAAAGCTTAGATAAATTCCTCAAGCGCTGACAGTACCCCACAGGGTACTCTTGGGGACGCACCAGGGAGTTATGCTTTAAACACGAATAGCACTAAGGAATAAGAATTAAATAACATACAATTTATGTCTCTGGCTTACCTCACCCTCAATCCCTCTCCGATATATTGGAGAGGGAAGCTAGATACAGGATGAAGTTTTGCATTTTATTTAATCCACGTTCCTAAGTACAAAATTTCATATCAAGTTTGGCAAATCACTTACGATATGCCCGAAGGGCTTTATGCAACGAAGTGGAATGTTCGTCCTTGGCGTTCCCGTTGGCGCAGCCTCTCTAAGAGTTGGGTAGCGGATTGCCACGCTCCGCTCGCAATGACATAAGTATAAAGAGGCGAGTTGCAATCATCAGGGTAAGCTGGCGGAAACTAGAATTTAAGGGAATCGTTAGTAAAGCACAGTTAGGCTGTGTAAATCCAAATTACCAATCGCGGTAGAGTTTTTCTGCGTAGCTTTGGTTTCAAGAAGCAAACCAAAATCAGGGAAAGTATTTCCAACAGGGGAATTGGCAAGAAAATTTCACGTATCTGATCAAAATTTTAGAGCGGGGGATGGCGGAAGGTTGTTTCCGTCAGATCGATCCATTTCTCACCACCCTCCATATTATTGGCGTTTGTAATTTATACTTCAACGCTTACGAAAACATCAAGCATACTAGACCCGATTTGCAACTGTTGAGTCCAGAAATGATTGAGCAGCATACTCAAGCAGCAGTTAAATTTATTTTGGGTGGTATGCGACGTACTGGGGATTAGGGATTGAATATTGGGAAAACCCAATGACATCAGTGCGTCCCTACTTGTGGTGCGTTATATTATGTCCGCTTGATTACTTATTAAACCCGAAGAACCCCACCCCGCCAAAGCTGCGCTTTGTCTCCCCTCCCCGCCTGCGGGGAGGGGATTAAGGGGTCTCCTCAAGTGGAGCATCTGGCGTGTGGGGTGCAATGACTATGGAATCATAACTAATTACCCGGACATGATATTACACGCTAACGCACCTCAATTTATCATAAAGATTAGAACATTATTGAGGCACTCAGGGCGATGAACGTGAAACGCAAACCCAAATCAGCATTTGTTCAATCTTTTAGCGGCATGACACTGAGTATCATAACTGTAATTGGTCTATCACCATTAGTGTTAGCGGTTCCGGCAAAAGTTTCTTTGCATACGCCAGAACAGGATGCACAGAGACAACCACAAAAACTAGCACAGTTTTCAGACACAAATACACCAGACCGATCGCAACTCCTGCAACAAGCCAATGCTTTATACAATCAGGGAGACTTGACAGGTGCAGAGGAAAATTTACGCAAATTCATTAAAAAATCTCCAGAAGACGCTTTCGCACACTTTCAACTGGGAAACGTGCTTTTTCGGCAAAAGAAACCAGAAGAAGCAATTAGCTCTTATCGAGAAGCCATTGGCCTCCAGCCAAAATACGCTCTAGCTTACAATGCGATCGGTATGGTTTATGCTAGCCAAAGTAGCTGGCAAGAAGCCATTACTGAATATCAAAAAGCTCTAGAAATTAATCCTAATTATGGCGAGGCGCTGACTAATTTTGCACTGGCATTGTGGCAAACAAATAAACGAGATGAGGCACTATCTTCTCTAGAAAAAGCTTTAAATATTTTCAAAGCCCAGAATAGAGGTGAAAAAGTTAACCAAGTCGAACGAATCTTACGAGAGATCAAAACTGCTGATCAGCCTAGTGTTTCATGAAAATCATATTATTCACAATAATTCGTAATTAAGTAGGCAGGCAGAATTAAATGTAATATGTCATTGCGTTCGCGTAGCGTCTCGTAGAGAGGAACGAAGCAATCGCAATGACAGTTCATATTATATTAAGTAAGTCAACTTAATTAAACATAAAATGCTTTCAGGCTCGTAGTAGCGCTTTAGCGCTCAGGACTTACGCAAGATGTGACCGAAAACCTTATTCTTGCGTAGCGGTAATTCATGAATTACCGCTACTGTCGTTATCTTTTGCGTAAGTCTTGGCGCTAAAGCGCTACTACAAACGTTTTACTTTTTTTAGGTTGAACTACTTAGGACCAGCCCTTTCAAGGTGAACCTTTGTACTATGAGAAAATCATGTTTTTCAGCCGATTCTGGGATTTTGGCGATCGCTTACGCTTAATTTACAGTCCAAAAATCTGGGGTTTAAAGGATAGATTTTTTATTCAATTCCAGCCGATGGCTAAAATGCCGCAAAAACCGTGATAGTACATCTGCTCACCTTGAAAGGGCTAGTTCTATATATTTATTTATGCCTATCTAATTAGTTAGAAGTTAGCTTCGATTTTTAGTTAGCAAGAGTCATGGAAGAACGTTAGTTAAGTCCACCAAACAACGAATGAGCAAACAAAGCGGCTTGAGTGCGATCGCGTAAATTCAACCGACTCAGAATATTGGTAACATAATTCTTAACAGTGTTTTCTGAAAGAAACAGCGATTCGGCAATTTCCCGATTATTGGCTCCACAAGCAATTAACCGCAATACATCTAATTCTCTGGGTGTGAGTTGCGCCAATTCTGGACGGGGTTCCACGGACGACACAGGTGCGGGAATAGGCATGAGTGCTTTCTCAAACAATCCCGGGCCAAGTAGGGTTTGTCCCTTGTAGACGGATCGAATTGCCAACATTAGTTCATCTGGTTCGGTGTCCTTGAGCAAATAGCCCTTTGCACCCAGCCGCATCGCCTGGGAAACATACTCATCATCATCGAAGGTGGTGAGGACGAGAACCTTAATCTCAGGATAATCTTGAGCGATCGCCTTTGTGGCGGCAACTCCATCCATTACGGGCATTCGGATATCCATTAGCACAATATCGGGTTGCAGTGCAGCAATCTGTTCGAGTGCGCGTTGCCCATTCTCCGCCTCACCGATTACCTGCATCTGGGCATTCGACTCAAGCATACTCTTAAGTCCCTGGCGAATCAGATGCTGATCGTCAACTAATAAAATCCGAATCATAGCTAAAACACCAACAGCTTTGATAGTGGCAAAGAAACAGAAATACAACAACCTATTCCTAGCTGACTGTGGAGATTCAACTGAGCGCCTAGTGCAACCGCCCGTTCTCGCATCCCTTGTAGCCCAAACCCGGTTGTATTTTGAGTGGGGTTAAACCCTTTTCCATTATCTTCGATTGACAGATGAATCATCCCAGCGTGAGCCATTAGTCCAACGGTGACACTCGTTGCCTGAGCGTGTTTGCAAATATTTGTCAACGATTCTTGCACAATGCGGTAAAGGGCTGTGTTTACTTCTGTTGGTAAAGTCTGCGGTAGATCAATTTTACAGGACGGTTCAATACCTGTGGTTTGCTGAAAATCTGTCAGCAGCTTTTCAATGGCTGGTTTGAGAGATTGCCCTTGCAAAGGATTTGAACGCAAAACAGAAAGCGATCGCCGAATTTCCAGCAGCGCCTCAGCCCCCTGTTCCTTTGCCTGTTTGAGAAATGTCAATGCTTTATCATTATTTGATTGCCAGAACAACAAAGTGTTATTAATCTGAATGGTTTGGGCGGCGAGAGTGTGTCCCAACCCATCATGAATTTCGCGGGCAATTCGGTTGCGTTCCTGCAAAGTTGCCTGATCTTCAATCCGTAGCGCATACTGGCACAGTTGTTGATTGATGATCTCTAATTGCTGATGGGCAATTTCTAATTGCTCTCGACTTTGGCGCTCTGCAAGCAGGGCATTAATTAACAATAAAGCGAATACTAACGTTAAGCTAAACAATAAGATATTACTTAATCGCCAATCCCAGGACATGGCGATCACCTTATCTCGCATAAAATTCTCAGGTGCAATCGGTCTTGACAAAAGCAGTGTTCCATAAGAAAGCAGAGATAAACCCAAGACAACCAACTGTCCCGATTGCTTAAATATTAGACAACTCCGCATCACCAGTACCAGACACAGCAGGAAAACGGAGCGAGGAGATAAAATATGTTGAGTCGCTGGCAGCAAAATTAAAACGAATTCCAGGGCTGTATAAAGTAATTTTGTTTCCAGCTTGACCATTGGTAGTCTCAAGCCCATCAAGCTGAAAATTGCGATCGCGAGAACTCGTAGCAGCAACGACCAGGACAACTGAAACGGTAGCAGAACTTCCATGAACACTGCCGTGGCTAATAACAACCACTCTAGGTAAAGTAACAGACGAAACGATGGGTAGGTCAAGCGAAGCATAGAACTGTTCCAACTCAATGGCCTTTGTAACAAAACCATAGGTATTTTCACAATTTTAGAGGGAAATAGTTGAATAAGTCGGGTATCTGGGCGCTGTGGATGATGCTGACTTTTCACCTTATCTGGAAAACCTCTCTTCTTCATCTCTCTCCTAAAAGGAGAGAGACTTTGAATTTTCCCCCTTAGAGTGTCGGGAAGGGGGTTAGGGGTTAGGTTAATCGTTAGCTTTTCCTTTTCCAGATGGCGTGAAAAGTCAGGTGAATGATGAAACTCTTCTTTCTATATAACGAATCTGTCTCTAGCATCGCTAGAGCCGTTCCGACTGATTAACTATTTCTAAATTAGGAAAAAAGTCACAATAACTTGAGTACTTTTTTACTGTCAGGTTAGGAATTCTAGCTCATGCACAAACCCATTCCAACTTCTAAGATTAATTGGTGTGAGTAAAGCAGTAACTTTTCAAACATCTTCTAAACAGTCATAAACCGAAATTGAGTCAGAACAGTTGTATTACATCCAACAAAAACAAGAGAAGTAAATGATTAAAAAACAGATAATTCTACCAACCCTTCTACTTGCAAGTATCCTCATTGGAGGAATGACAGGTTGCACCAGTTCTAAGTCTCCAGATGTGTCTCAAGGGGATAACTCTGGCACAAAGGTATCAGATACGACAAACTCTCCGGCATCGAATACGCCGGAACGCGCCGAGAAGCGCGAAGCAGTTCGCAAGCAAGTTGAGGCAGTTCTGACCCCAGATCAGGTAAAGCAATTGTCAACGAAATTGCAAAATGGTGAAAAAATGCGTAAAGCAGTGTTCAGCCTGAATCTCACGGCTGACCAAAAGACTAAAATTCAGGATATTTTTAAGACTGCCTATCCCCACCGTAAAGGGCAATCCCCAAATAATTCCTAGTAGTTTTATCAAAACAGAATTCAGCAGGAAGGAGCCAGTGCGGTCTTCTCCCTTGGCGCTAGCGAGTCATCTCCCAAGGGGAGACGCCAAGGGCGAACGAGCGTCTGGGGTTTCCCCAAGTGGAGCAACTGGCGTTCAGTCGTCAGAATAAAGGCATGAATTATCTACGACTGAGGGTATTCAGTCCCCCACTGATTGTATTCTGTATTCTGAATTGTGTATTCTTCTTCAATAGTTAAACTATGTTCAAGCAAAAATTGATCGTCAAGATAGAACTCGTTGTTATAGCAACAATCCTGGCAGGAACTAGTCTCTACACTTCAAAAGCTCTAGGTAAACCCCAACCTAGCCCTAAACAAATGGTGGATGAGGTGTGGCAAATCCTCGATAAAAACTATGTTGATGTCAGCTTTAACCATCAAGATTGGAAAGCAATTCGACAGCAGTATATTAGCCGTTCCTATACTTCCAAGAAACAGGCTTATGGGGCGATTCAAGAAATGGTGGCTAAATTAGGCGATCGCTACACAGAATTTTTCGACCCCCAGGAATTTCAAGCCTTAAATAACGACCTTTCTGGCAACCTTAGTGGTGTCGGGCTGGAACTGGCACAGAATGAAAAAACCAAAGCCTTAACCGTTATTGCCCCGATTGAAGGAACGCCTGCTTTTAAAGCGGGTATTTTGCCCGACGATGTAATTGTCCAGATTAACGGTCAAATAACTCAGGGAATGAAAATTGAGGATGCCGTTAAGCGGATTCTCGGCCCAGTGGGAACCAAGGTAGTACTCACGATTCAACGGGGTAGCCAATCGCAAACTTTCAAACTTACCCGCGCAAATATTGCGATCCATCCTGTAACTTACAACACGCAAACAACGGCAGTGGGTAAGATTGGTTACATCCGTTTGCCAGAGTTTACGCAAACTGCGGCAGCAGAGATGCATCGGGCAATTCAAGCATTAGAAAAACAGCAGGTGCAGGGCTACGTTTTGGATCTGCGTTCCGATCCAGGTGGACTGCTGGATGCGAGTTTGCAAATTGCCAGTATGTGGTTGAAGCAAGGGGCGATCGTGTCTTTGGTAAATCGAGACCAAGTTAAAGATAGCTACAATGCGTCGGGACATCCTCTCACCGACAAACCCTTAGTAATACTGGTCGATAAGGGATCTGCTAGCGCCAGCGAAATTCTGTCGGGAGCGCTGCAAGATGACAATCGCGCCAGGTTAGTAGGGACTCGCACCTTTGGTAAAGGTTTAGTTCAATCCGTAGAGCCACTGGAGGATGGTTCGGCGCTGAAACTAACGATCGCCAAATACTACACACCGAAAGGTCGAGATATCAATCATGTCGGCATTGCACCAGATATTACCGTGGAGTTAACCGAGGCACAACAGAAAGCATTAGTGCAAAACCGAACCTTGGGGACACCAGCTGATCCTCAGTATGCTAGCGCCGTTGCTGATTTGAGCAAATTGATTCAGTCCGGGGCCAATCATGTAAGTTTACAGCGTGGCCAATAAATATACGGTTACTTTTGACAATATCTAGTATCGTCAACAAGTCATGATAATTCGTAATGACGCTCGGTCTTCGCTACCGCTACGCTAACGTAATTCGTAATTATTAACCGACGCATAAATGCAGGTGGCTCTGAATAAGGAATCAAATTTATTTTTTTTCATGAATAAATTGATTTGCTCTGTACCCTCAATTAATTAAGAATTCATAATTAATTAATTCTTAATTACGAATTACGAATTACGAATTACGAATTACTAGGTCAGGAACTGTATATTTCAATCATGTCAACCCGCAAAGCCCAACGACTTCAAATTTGTGAACCAGTCCCAGGTCTCCAAATCCTGGTTCAACTCAGTAACACTCCCCTAGTGCGGACAGTCATAGTTACTGTTACCCGCCATCAGCTAGCGATCGTAGGGGTTGTATTTGTTGCCACCTTGGCTTTTGCTATGCGGGAAAACGCTCCCTGGCTGACAGTGCCTAAACAGGTGGCGATTGAATTCTTTTCTGCTGTATCCCAGTCCCTAGCTGCTTTATTGGGGGTGTTAATTGTTTTCCTCACGTTTAATAGTCAGTTGATCGCTCAAAGGCGGCATGAGGACTACTATACACTTCAGATTCAGATTGACCAACTTATTCGTCTAACTCAGTCTCTTCCCGCCGAACTCAGTAATTTTGATGAAACTCTGATAGCGCTGATTAACTATTTAGTCCCCTTGCATTTAAAGGATTTACCAATCTGGGCAACTAGCTCTCAAGTGCTACCTTTAGACAAGCTTTTAGATAATTTCAAGAATGAATATGAATGGGCGCAAGTGGAGCAACAATGCTCCTTAGCTACCCATCTGCACCGACAACAAATTTTACTTGTCATCAATAACATGGAAGAAATCCTAGAGGGATTTTCCAGGCTTTACAATCGCATCCTAGAGATGAGCCGTTTCATTCTGGCGATCGTCAAGTTGTCCTTTCTGTTGGGAGTTTCGCTCCTGTTTTTGCTGTTATTTGGGATTATCGATTTGCAAAGGAAGTTTCCCGATCTCAGCCTACCTGTAACTGTTTCTCTAGCAATTTGGGTGTTGATTGCTCTCCTGGAGTTAGTGCTTGATACCTGGTTTTTATATAAAAACCTTTATGGAGCGTCGAGTCACTATCTGCGGTTTTTCGCTAATACAAAATACCCTAGTTAATAGACGGAGGCTAACTTACTATGAGTAACTTAACATTCCCAAATACCAAAGTTAGTAATACAACAAGTAAGTCATAACAATTCAAAATTCAAAATTCAAAATTGTTCGCGTAGCGTCTCGTAGAGAAGAGAGTTACATAAAGGGATTTCAACCCCGACTAAAATCCACTGGAGGTTCTAATGAACCATGAAATTTCTAACGATTTGACTGAGAACAGGATAGAACCGAAGCTACCGCGATCGCCAAGAAAGATTATTTTGGTAATTTTGGGCGTGATGGTGCTGGCTGGGCTGGTTTTTCTTGGTATCCATGCGGGTGCAGCTAAGACAGAGAAAACGGGAAAAGCTGATCGTAATAAGCAGCAAGTGACACCTGTAACCGTGGCAATGGTGACACAAAAAACGGTTCCGATACAATTGCAGGCGATCGGCAATGTGCAATCGGGGTCTACGGTATCGATTACGCCCGAAGCCAGTGGACGGATCATTGGAGTTTATTTCAAGAAAGGTCAAGAAGTGAAAAAGGGACAACTTTTGTTTACCCTGGATGACCGATCGCAAACTGCTGCAATCCAGCAAGCTCAAGGAACTGTCGCCAAAGACCAAGCTTCGGTACAACAAGCAAGAGCTGCATTAACTAGAGACTTGGGTCAGGTAGACCAAGCCAGGGCGACTTTAATTAAAGACCTAGCCTCTGTGCGACAAGCCCAGGCGACTGTGGGGAAGGATCAAGCACAAGTAGATTTTGCTCAGGGACAGAGCGATCGCTATGGTGCATTGTACAAGAAGGGCGCGATCAGTTTGGATACAGCACAGCAATACGTTGCCAACATCCGCACAGCTCAAGCAACCCTGCAAGCAGATCGAGAAGCGATCGCTAATGTTCAGGCTGTTTTGAAAAGCGATCAAGTGGCGCTGGCTAATGCTGGCGCAGTTGTCAAGGGCGATCAAGCTGCGATCGCGAATGCTCAAGCTGTTGTCAGTTCCGACCAGGGAGCATTGGACAATACCAAAGTGCAATTGTCTTACGCCAAAATTTATGCGCCGATTAATGGTCTCGCTGGCAATATTCTGGTGACTCAGGGCAATGTGGTGCAAGCCAACAGCACGACTCCACTTGTTACCCTCACCCAAATTCGCCCGATTCAAGTTGCTTTTTCCATTCCCGAAACAAATCTGCCCCAGGTACAAAAGTATATGCAGAATGGCAAGCTGAAGGTAGATGTGACGTTTCCCAACGATCAAGCTCATTCTGTACCCGGTACTTTGACATTTGTCAATAATACGGTCGATAACACCACGGGGACAATTCAACTGATTGGCGACTTTGACAACTCTCAGGGACATTTGTTTCCCGGTCAATTTGTGAATGCAACCCTAACGCTGACTGAAGAACCGAATGCAACGGTTGTTCCCTCCCAAGCCGTGCAGAATGGCCCAGATGGACAGTTTGTCTTTGTCGTTAAGCCAGATATGACGGTGGAAAATGTTCCAGTTACAGTCAGCAGCAGCATTGATGGGCTAGATGTGGTTCAGAAAGGGCCGCAACCAGGCGATAAAATTGTCACCGATGGTCAAGCGAATCTCGTTTCCGGTAGCAAAATCCGCATCAAAACAGCCGGCAATAACTCAAATGCCGATGGAAATTCCTCGAAGTCAAAAAGAAATCATGCGCCGAAGTCAGGCGGAGGTGATTCATGAACCTTTCAGAGCCATTTATTCGCCGCCCGATCATGACGACTCTGGTGATGGCGGCAATTTTGATCTTCGGTTTCATGAGTTATCGCTTACTGCCAATCAGCGATTTACCAAGTGTGGATTATCCCACAATTCAGGTAAGTGCCTCCCGACCGGGAGCCAGCCCGGAAACGATGGCAGCATCGGTTGCTCGTCCCCTAGAGAAGCAATTTTCCAGCATTGCTGGACTCGATTCGCTCAACTCAACTAGCACCTTGGGACAGACTCAAATTACCCTGCAATTTAACCTGAGTCGGAATATTGATGACGCGGCGCAGGATGTGCAAGCAGCGATATCGGGAGCATCGGGGCAAATTGCGACCGATTTACCCAATCCTCCCACCTACAGCAAGGTTAACCCCGCCGATCAACCGATTCTCTACCTTTACCTGGACTCTCCCACTCTGCCCCTTTCTCAGGTAGACAATTATGCTGAGACTTATCTGGCGCAAAAGCTATCTACAATCAATGGGGTGGCACAGGTAGCTGTCTACGGTTCCCAAAAGTATGCGGCTCGAATTCAACTTGATCCGCAGCAATTAGCAACACGGCAAATTGGGCTAGATCAGGTGGCGACGGCGATTCAACAGGGTAACGTCGATTTGCCTACCGGCAGCCTTTCGGGAAATCACAAGAATTTTACAGTCCAAACCAACGGACAACTCCAGGATGCGGCTGCTTATCGCCAGTTGATTGTGTCTTATAAAGATGGAATGCCCATCTATCTCAATCAACTGGGTCAGATCATTGACAGTGTAGAAAATGACAAGCTAGCAAGCTGGTACAACAATACCCGCGCCATTATTCTCACCATTCAAAGACAGCCCGGAACCAATACGGTGCAAGTCGTAGACACGATTAAGAAATTGCTCCCGAATTTGCGATCGCAGATTCCGGCATCCGTGGAAATTGGGATTCTCTATGATGCGTCTCAGTCAATTCGAGACTCAGTAGATGATGTCAGATTTACCTTGATTCTGACGATCGCTCTAGTTATCTTAGTAATCTTCCTATTTTTGCGGAACCTCTCGGCGACGGTGATTCCCAGTTTGGCGTTACCCGTTTCGCTGATTGGTACCTTTGCGGTAATGTATTTGCTGCAATACTCACTAGATAACCTGTCGCTGATGGCGTTGACCCTTTCCGTGGGCTTCGTCGTGGATGATGCGATCGTCATGCTGGAAAATATCGTTCGTCACATGGAAATGGGGGAACGTCCACTAGAAGCGGCGTTGAATGGGTCGAGAGAAATTGGTTTCACCATCCTATCAATGACCCTTTCCTTAGTTGCAGTCTTCATCCCGATGTTGTTCATGAGTGGAGTGCTGGGACGATTATTTCATGAATTTGCGGTGACGATCGCAGTGGCAATTCTCGTATCTGGTTTTGTGTCTTTGAGTCTGACTCCGATGTTGTGCAGTCGTTTTCTGCGTCCGGTGGATCATGCCCATCAAAGTCGGTTATATCAAGCTTCCGAATATGTCTTTGATCGCTTCCTCGGTTTGTACGATTGGAGTCTCAAAAAAGTCTTAAAATATCACCTCACCACGATGATTTTATCTGGCTTTCTATTGGTGGTGACAGTTGGGCTGTTGGTGATCGTTCCCAAAGGCTTTATTCCTAGCGAAGATACCGGACAAATTACAGGCATTACCCAAGCAGCCCAGGATGCATCCTTTGATAATCTTGTCCAGCATCAGCAGACAGTTGCTAACCTGATCCGCCAAGACCCGAACGTGGATGCAGTCAACTCCAATATTGGGGCGGGAGCGAGTGGAAGTGGCGGTGGGGCAGCAGTTGCAGCCAATTCTGGTAGTTTGTTTATTCGGTTAAAACCGCGATCGCAGCGCCAACTTAGTGCCGACGAAATCGTGCAAAATTTGCGAATCAAACTCGCCACTGTTCCCGGCATCCAAGTATTCTTACAAAATCCCCCAGCGATTCCCATTGGCGCTCAACAAAGCACGGGACTTTATCAATTGGCACTCCAGAGTTCAGATGTCAAACCCTTGCAGGAGTATGTTCCTCAACTTGTTCTCAAGATGAAGACCTTGACAGAACTCCAGGATGTCAACAGCGATTTACAGTTTGCTTCTAAGATTCAAATTGACATTGACCGCGATAAAGCCTCAACTTATGGGATCACCGCCGAGCAAATCGAAAATACCTTAAGAAGTGCCTATGGCTCTTACCAAGTGTCAACCATCTATGCAGCGACCAATGAATATCAAGTGATTCTGGAATTAGCACCCCAATATCAGGAGAATATCAATGCTTTGTTGACATTATATATTAACTCCAGCACAGGAGTAGCAGTTCCTCTGAAGACATTTGCCAAACTATCTCAGGGAGTCAGCCCATTAATGGTCAATCATAACGGTCGGATGAACGCCGCTACGATTTCCTTTAACCTCGCGCCCGGTGTGTCCTTGGGAAATGCCAACCAAGAGATTGAAGAACTGATTAATCAGGTGATTCCTGCGAGTATTAGCACGAACTTTCAGGGCGCAAGTCAGGTATTTCAGAGTTCACTGCCGAGTTTGGGTTTATTGTTAGCGATCGCAGTCTTAGTAATTTATCTGATCCTGGGTGTTCTCTATGAGGATTTCATTCACCCAATTACAATTCTTTCCGGTTTGCCTTCAGCAGGTTTTGGCGCATTGTTAACGCTGATCATATTCCATGTCGAACTGAATGTTTACTCCTTCATCGGCATAATTCTCTTGGTGGGCATCGTTAAGAAAAACGGCATTATGATGGTGGATTTTGCCATTGAAGCCCAGCGAAATGAAGGGAAAAAGCCCTCTGAGGCGATTTATCAAGCTTGCTTGGTGCGCTTCCGCCCGATTATGATGACGACGATGGCAGCATTAATGGGAACTTTACCGATCGCGATCGGATTTGGGGCTGGCTCCGAATCCCGCCGTCCTCTAGGTATTGCAGTTGTGGGTGGACTGGTATTTTCTCAGATATTGACCCTGTATTTAACTCCCGTGTTCTTTATATATATGGAATCATGGCGGAAAAAGCTTAGTCAAGTTAAGTTCCGGCGGGTGTTTTCATTTTCAGGCGGGCGATCGTGATATTCAAGAAGCAATAGCAGTTTACAACTGACTGAGTTAGAGAATCTATCGCAATCCTAAATGAGTTGTAAAAATTAATTATTTTTTAAACGAACCGCAGAGACGCAGAGGACACAGAGAGTTAAGAAATTTAAATATAGTTACGCTTTCAACTAACGCACCGTCAACAATTCAAGGTGCGTTAGCCTACGGCATAACACACCCTACTTCTGATTTTCTCAATTACGAATTACGAATTACGAATTAAACACTTATGTCAGATATTAAAGATGCATTAGACCGAATTCATTACTGGTTTCAAGAAAATCATCCAGCAAAGATTGCATCATTGGCATCAGGTTTAAGTCCATTAGAAATAGATAATGTGTTGAGTACCCTATCTTTTAAAGTATCCCAAGAAGTTCAGGAAATTTATGAATGGTCAAATGGATATCCCAAATATGATTGTGCAGATGATTGGATATTTTATTATATGTTTCTTCTAAGTTTAGAGTCAGCAGCGAAAGAGGCTCAAACTTGGGTAGAAGAACATGAAGAAATAGCCCTGATGTATAAGTATGCAGGTAAACCTGTCTTCCCAATCTGCATGTCAGATATTGAGTTTTTAGCAGTTGCTGCAACGGATGATGAACAAACAACTTCTCCTGTAATTCATATCTCTGAAATTGCCGAAATTTCACTGCAATACACCAATTTAACATCCATGATGTTGACTCTGGCAGAATCTTACGAGACTGGGGGGTTGTTCATCGATTGCAAAGGTTACATAGAGAAAGATGAGAAAAAGTATGCTGCTGCATATCGAAAATACAACTCAGGAATTACAGACTTAGCTCTCGAAAGATTTCTGAAAACATTTCCTGAAGATTCCTCTTGGAAACCCGTACAACTACTTCATAACGACCTATATATGAGCAATACCTATGGAATAGAAATTCCACCAAGTAGCCTGAAAACTAAAGTAGTTAATACTCTTCTTAATCTGCTGCAAGATGAAAAATATGATTCCGGCTTTTCTGTAGTACTAGTACTCGAAGAACTTCGAGCAGTAGATGCATTAATTCAAGGACTTAAACACCCTAGCAAATGGGTTCGGAGTCGAGCGGCGTTTGCTTTAGGAAAAATAAAAGCATTTGAGGCTGTGGAGTTTGTATCACAGCTTTTAGAAGATCCAGATCCAGTTGTTCAAGAAGCAGTGAAGGAGGCGTTAGAGATGTTTAAAAATCAGAGATAGAGCCGTTGCACCTATCACGCATTTATCAAACTCACGTTGACATTATATTTCAATACAGTTTCAGTTAAGCATTTCTTCCTTCTCTTCCTTCTCTTCCTTCTCTTCCTTTGCGTTCTTTGCGTCCTTTGCGGTAGCCTGCGGCAAGCCGCTCCGCGTCTACGTTTAAAAAATTGACTTTGACAAAGAGTTAAGCCTTAACCCAAGCGCATTGCTATTTAGCGATCGCATCCCCATCACATTTCTGGGAGAATAAAACCCATGAACCTTTCAGAACTCTTCATTCGTCGTCCAGTCATGACCACCTTGGTGATGATGGGTATCCTCATTTTCGGTCTGATGAGTTATGTATTGTTACCCATCAGTGCGCTGCCCAACGTTGAATATCCTTTTATTTCTGTCTCTGCTAGTCTCCCTGGTGCCACGCCCGAAACAATGGCATCTTCGGTCGCCGCACCCCTAGAAAGACAGTTTACCGAAATTGCCGGACTAAATTCATTCAATTCCACCAGTTCAACTGGCAGCACCAGCATCTCCCTACAATTTGACTTTAGCCGCAGAGTGGAGGATGCCGCCAAAGATGTACAGGCAGCCATCTCAGCCGCAGCCGGACAACTGCCCGCCGGAATGCCTCACCCGCCCACCTACCGCAAAGTTAACCCGTCTGTCTCACCGGTTCTCTACCTCTATATGTATTCTGAGACACAGCAAATCTCGACAGTAGATGAATACGCAGAGGTAACAGTTGGTCAGCCAATCTCAATGATTGATGGTGTTGCTCAGGTACAGGTCTATGGTCAACAGCAATATGCAGTCCGCGTGCAGCTTGACCCGCGAGAGTTGGCATCGAGGGGAATTGGTCTAAATCAGGTAAAAACTGCAATTCAACAGGGAAATGTTGATTTGCCAACCGGCAGTCTCTCTGACGCTTACAAAAATTATACGATTCAGGCGAACGGTCAACTTACCGACGCTGCCGGCTATCGTCAACTTATTGTAACTTACGCCAATGGTGCGCCCGTGCGCCTCCAGGATTTGGGGGACGTGATTGACAGTGAACAAAACGTCAAAGTCTCAAATTTGTATAGCGATAACAAGGTGACAAACCGCCATTCTGTTGTTCTCGCTGTGCAGCCGCAGCCCGGAGCTAACACTGTAAATATTGTTGATGCCATCAATGAACTTTTACCTACGCTCCGCGAACAAGTTCCCAAATCCATTGAGATGGGGATTATGTACGATCGCTCCCAAACCATCCGAGCCTCTGTCAACGATGTGAAGTTTACCTTGGTTCTCTCGATTTGTCTAGTTGTCTTGGTGATTTTCTTATTCTTGCGTGATGTCACGGCGACGCTGATTCCCAGTTTGGCACTACCTGTAGCCATCATTGGCACTTTTGCCGTGATGTATCTGTCGGGCTTCTCCCTAGACAACATCTCACTCATGGCGTTGACCCTCTCCGTGGGCTTTGTCGTGGATGATGCGATCGTTGTGTTGGAAAATGTCGTCCGTTATCGGGAAATGGGCGAATCTCCCCTAGACGCAGCATTGAAGGGATCAAGGGAAATCAGCTTCACAATTTTGTCAATGACCCTTTCCTTGGTGGCGGTGTTCATCCCGATCATGTTTATGAGTGGAATAATCGGTAAATTATTTCATGAATTCGCCGTGACGATCGCAGTGGCAATTTTGGTTTCGGGTTTTGTTTCCCTCAGTCTCACCCCAATGTTGTGCAGTCGTTTCTTAAGTTCATCGCATCAGCAAAAACCAAATCGGCTCTATCGAGTCTTAGAAGGGGGATTTGATTTACTACTGCGGGGATATGATTGGACGCTCAAGCCCATCTTAAAATACCGCCTGATGACACTCATTGGTTCTGGCATTCTGCTGCTAATGACCGTCTATTTGTTCGTCATCGTTCCCAAAGGATTTATTCCTACGGAAGACACCGGACAACTGATGGCGAACACGAAAGCCGCACAAGATATTTCTTTTGATGATATGCTGCGTCACCAGCAAACGGTTGTTGATATCATTCGTAAAGACCCCAACATTGAAGCAGTTGACTCAATTGTGGGTGCAAGTGGCCCGAACGGTTCAGTCAACGGTGGGCGAATTACCATTCGGCTAAAACCACGTTCTCAACGTCAACTCAGTGCTGACCAAATCATTCAAGAGTTAACCCCCAAGTTAAGACGCACAACTGGGATTAAAACATTCCTCCGCTCTCCGCCAGCTATTCCCATCGGTGGTCAACAAACTAATTCTACTTATCAGTTCACGTTGCAGAGCTTGAATTTACAAGACTTGCGCCAATACGTTCCCAAACTTGTGGATAAAGTCAAAACCCTACCAGGACTCCGGGACGTTGACAGCGATTTACAACTCAGCACTCCCCAAATTCAAGTCCAAGTTGACCACAACAAAGCTGCAACTCTGGGGATTACCGCCCAACAGGTTGAACAAACCCTCAGCGCTGCTTATGGTTCCAGCCAGGTTTCCACTATCTATACCCCAAATGACCAATTCTATGTAATCTTAGAAGTGAAACCGGAGTTTCAGCGAGATCCCAGCGCCCTATCATTACTATATGTGCAATCGAGTACTGGCAAACAGGTTCCCCTGAGTGCGATCGCTAATATCACCCAGAATGTCGGCCCTCTCACCGTCGCTCACGTTGCTCAACTCCCCTCTTCGACTATCTCTTTTGACACGCTCCCAGGAACGTCTCTAAGTCAGGCTACAGATGCCATCAAGCAAGCAGCCAGTGAGTTGCTACCCTCAACAATTACCCCCAGCTTTCAGGGTTCAGCCCAAACCTTCCAACAGTCCTTCAACGATTTAGGTGCGCTGTTGTTGGTGTCTATTGTAGTCATCTATCTGATTCTCGGTATCCTCTATGAGGATTTCATTCACCCGATCACTATTCTTTCCGGTCTACCTTCGGCGGGTTTTGGCGCATTACTGACGCTGCTGATTTTCCAGGTTGATTTAAATCTTTACTCTTTTATCGGCATCATTCTGCTAGTGGGCATCGTCAAGAAAAACGGCATTATGCTGGTGGATTTTGCCATTGAAGCCCAGCGAAAGGAAGGTAAAAATTCCTATGATGCCATCTATGCCGCTTGCTTGACTCGCTTCCGCCCGATTATGATGACGACGATGGCAGCTTTAATTGGGACATTGCCTATTGCTTTGGGGACGGGAGTTGGTTCAGAAGCGCGTCGTCCTTTGGGTATTGCGATCGTTGGGGGATTGTTGTTTTCTCAGATATTGACTCTCTATCTGACTCCAGTGTTTTACATTTACATGGAGGCATTGCGGAAAAACCTTGGCCAACCTAAGTTTTACCGCTTTTTCTTCAAAAAGCCCAAGGTCAGCTGAGAATACTGATATCAAAATCGCCTATAACCTACTTCAATAATGGAGGTTTCAGCCCCCGTGAGGGGATTTTGTTAGTGGAAACCAGAATGGATCTGGGTTCTCCCAGGTTAATTGGTCGTTTCAGTCCCCGTGAGGGGATTTTGTTAGTGGAAACTCGAACTTCGATGGCTGTCTCTCCCGATGCGTTAAGCGCGTTTCAGTCCCCGTGAGGGGATTTTGTTAGTGGAAACCGTGAAGAATTGCTAGAACAATACTTTAGCGATCGCTAGTTTCAGTCCCCGTGAGGGGATTTTGTTAGTGGAAACCTTTATGAGCCTTCAGCACGGCAAATATCAGAACTCTGGTTTCAGTCCCCGTGAGGGGATTTTGTTAGTGGAAACTCAAGCACAATTGGCACATTCAGAATTTAGATGTGCGTTTCAGTCCCCGTGAGGGGATTTTGTTAGTGGAAACCTTGTCGGATGCAACTCAGTTCATGAGGATTCCAGATGAGTTTCAGTCCCCGTGAGGGGATTTTGTTAGTGGAAACAATGGCCAAAAAATATGAATCTTTAAGAAGTGATGGTTTCAGTCCCCGTGAGGGGATTTTGTTACTGGCTCTCTTCTCTAATTCTGGTGCGTAGTCCATCACCCATCTGTATATTGTTGTGTGGTCAACCTCAACGCTATCGCCGCGAACTTTTGAATAAAAATTTACATAAATAACAGTAATGTTACCGATTTTATTCTCGGAAAATTTAAGTTAAGTATAGTACCTGCAAGGTATTTAGTTATACTTTTCAATTATTAAGGTTTCAATCTGTAATTTATTTAATTACAAATAATGATTAGAAAAACCTTGGTTATAAATCAGCCAGAGGTCGTTAAGTTAGTGGGCAAACTGAGGATTTTTGCTGGATCTCTAACACTCAGCTTTGTGATAGCAGTATTGTGCAACTATCAGGATGCGATGTCTACGACGGGCGTAGCTGTGGCCCAAACTCCTAATCCTCAGACATTACCCCCAGGTCGGTTAGACGATATTCCTGTCAACCCCTTACCTTCGGATGTACTGCCGAAGTTACCAGACAACAATCAATTGCTTCCATCCCCAAAAGTACCGAATCAGCCAATTCCGGGACAGGATGACCCTAATGCCAGATTTCGGGTTGATCGCATTGAAGTCGTTGGTAGTACAGTTTTCAAAGCAGAACAGTTTGCCACTGTCACAGCTCCCTTTGTGGGACGCGAACTGACGTTTGCAGAGTTGTTGCAAGTTAGAGATGCGATCACCAAGCTCTACACTGATAACGGCTATGTAACCACAGGAGCATTGATTACAACGCAGACAGTAGAAACTGGGGTGATCAAAATTCAGGTGATCGAGGGTAGTGTGCAAGAAATCAAGATTATCGGTAATCGACGATTGCACAGTCAATACATTCGCGATCGCATCCAACTTGGTGCTGGCAAACCCCTAAATGTACCACACTTACTGGAAAAGCTGCAACTACTCCGCCTCGATCCGCGGATTCAAAACCTGTCAGCCGAGTTGCAAACAGGCGTGCATCCGGGAACCAATGTGTTGCAAGTTGAGGTTAAAGAAGCAGAAACTTTTAAGCTGACGACAAGCCTGGATAATGGGCGATCGCCCAGTGTCGGCAGTTTTCGCCGGGGAGTTGATCTGGAAGAAGCCAATTTATTGGGCTTGGGCGATACCCTGAGCGTGGGATACGCCAATACCGATGGCAGTAATACAATCAATGCTAATTACACCCTGCCGGTCAATGCCCATAATGGCACTGTATCCTTTGGTTTTAGCCAAGGATGGAACCGCGTGATTGAAAAGCCATTCAGCGTCCTTGATATTCAGTCAAATACCCGGTCTTACGAATTGGGTTATCGCCAACCAGTGCTGCAAAAACCAAGCCAAGAGTTGGCAATCGGGCTGTCATTCTCGCGTCAGGAAAGCCAAACTGAGTTGGGTATTGATAAGATTGGGCCGTTTCGACTCTCGCCCGGTGCAGATGCGAACGGAAAAACCAATATTTCTGCCCTGCGCTTTTTCCAAGAATATACTCAACGAAGCAACCAATATGTATTTGCGGCGCGATCGCAATTTAGCCTTGGTGTAGATTGGTTTGGTGCAAATGTCAATAATAATGAACCAGATAGCCGCTTTTTCGCATGGCGGGGACAGGCGCAGTGGGTGCGGCAATTAGCACCTGACACTCTATTTTTAGCCAGGGGCGATTTCCAATTGGCAGCAGATTCCTTAGTGCCTTTGGAGCAATTTGGTCTTGGTGGACAGCTAAGTGTACGGGGCTATCGCCAAGACGCATTACTCACAGATAATGGTCTGTTATTTTCGGCAGAATTTCGAGTACCCATTGTCCGCGCTGCCAAGATTGGTGGGGTGCTGCAACTGACACCCTTCATTGATTTTGGCAAAGGCTGGAATGTCAAGGGCGAAAATCCATCGCAGAGTATGCTTCTTAGTACTGGGTTGGGGCTGTTGTGGAAACAAGGTGATCGCTTCTGGGCCCGTTTTGATTGGGGTATTCCCCTGATTTCAGTGGAGGGTGAAAGGCGATCGCTCCAAGAAAATGGGCTGTACTTCTCGGTGAATTATTCGCCATTTTGATCGAGGCGATCGCCCAGTTGATGGTTCAAGACCATACGGTTTTGGGCATCCTAAATACAAAGTATAAATAAAGGCTTGGCGATGACAGCAACCTCTATTTGTTTAGGTCTGTGCGGTGGAATAGTGCCGTTGATGTTAATGCCACTTTGGTGCGGCTTTGCCAACGCCCAAGTAACCCCTGATGGCACCCTCAATACTAATGTCTCTCAAACTGGCAATAACTTTACCATAACCAACGGTAATCGAGTTGGCAACAACCTGTTCCACAGCTTCAGCCAATTCTCAGTTCCTACCAACGGCTCTGCTTTCTTTAACAACGCCTCAGATATTCAAAATATCTTCAGCCGCGTCACTGGAGGCAGTGTTTCCCAAATTGATGGTTTAATACGGGCGAATGGTAGCGCTAATCTGTTTCTGCTCAATCCCAGTGGGATTATTTTCGGCGCAAATGCTCAATTGAATATTGGCGGATCGTTTATTGGTACAACTGCCAACAGTATTAAATTTGCAGATGGTATTGAGTTTAGTGCGATTAATTCCCAAGCTACTCCGTTGTTGAGCATCAATGTTCCCATTGGGTTGCAACTGGGCAGCAATCCCGCATCAATCACCGTTCAAGGCACAGGACACTCCTTGAGCAATCCCGGTGGACTGGCTCTTGTCACTCAAAATCCGAGTGCTACAGAACTGCGGGTACAGCCGGGAAAAACCCTAGCTTTAGTGGGTGGCAATCTGGATCTAAATGGGGCAACTCTCACCGCCAAGCAAGGGCAAGTAGAATTAGGCAGTGTGAGTGGTGCAGGGTTGGTTAGTTTAATCCCAACTGCACAAGGCTATACTTTGAAATATGAAAATGGGCAAAGCTTTGGTGATATTCAGCTAGCAGGGCGATCGCTATTAGATATCAGTGGGGTGAATGCAGGTTCGGTTCAAATTCGGGGGCGACACATTCAATTCAGCGATGGCTCTCTGGTGCTGGCGCGAAATTTCGGCAATCTCCCCGGCGGCGACATTCGCCTTCAGGCTACAGAGGGGATTGATTTGATTGGCACAACAGCTGATGGCACAATTCCGAGCGGGGTACGTAGTGAGGCTCTGGGTATCGGAGCTAGTGGGAACATCAGCGTCATTACTCCCAGGCTGACTCTCAAGCAGGGAGGGTTGTTGTATAGCTCAACTTTTGGAGCTGCTCCCAGTGGCAATATCCACATCGATGCAACCGCGATTGAACTGTCTGGCTTCCCACCCACTAATCCTACTAGCGTTACCGCCATTAATACTGCCACACTAGGTACTGGGAATGCTGGTGATGTTTTCGTAAATGGCAATAGTCTACTAATATCGGGTGGAGCCTCATTGTCTTCGGTGACATTTGGTAGTGGCTCCAGTGGTAAAGTTACAATTCACAATAAAAATACCACAGTAATGGGAGAAAATCCTTTTGGACTTTATAGCAACATTAGTATAACTACGTTTGCGACCGGAAATACCAAAGACTTGATACTCGATACTGCCAATTTAAAAATTTTGGATGGAGGAACAGTTGGTTCATCCGCATTCTTTATTGGTAATGGGGGAAATGTAAGCATCAATGCTACCGAATCGATCGCAATTAGTGGTAGCAGTCGTAACAATAAAAGTAGCATCAACTCGTCTAGCGTCCGCTTGAATTCGCAATTGCGTCAATTCTTTAGTTTGCCAGATATACTGACGGCGAATGCAGGTAATGTTAGCGTTATTACACCCAACTTGACGCTGACAGATGGCGGGACAGTCAGTGTCACCAGTCAAGGCAGTGGAAATGGTGGCAGTCTCAATATCACAGCCAATACTATCCGATTAGACCGTCAAGGAAGCATCCAAGCACAAACAGAATCAGGTAATGGAGGTAATATTAACTTACAAGTTGGGAAGTTGTTGCTGCTGCGTCACCATAGCGCGATCGCCGCAACAGCAGGTGGTAATGGTGATGGAGGTAATATAAACATTAATGCACCGATCATCGCCGGCTTAGAAAACAGTGACATTATTGCTAATGCGATTAAAGGCCGGGGGGGCAATATTCAAATCACCACCCAAGGCATCTTTGGGCTGAAGTTACGCAATCAACTCACACCTGATAGTGACATCACCGCCAGTTCGCAATTTGGGTTGAGTGGCACTGTTCAAGTTAATACTATCGGCGTTGATCCAAATTCCGGCTTAGTGGAACTACCAGCAAATGTCACCGATCCATCCCAGCAAATTGCTACAGGTTGTTCTAATACGAATGGTAGTAGTTTTGTCGCCACGGGTCGGGGTGGTGTGCCGCAAAATCCCCTTCAACAGGTGACGAGCGATCGCACTTGGGACGATGTGCGAGATTTGTCTGCTTACCGCAAAACGGGTGAGCTAAATGCCCAGATCCCAGCATCACCGGAGGTTCTCGTCGAAGCCACAACTTGGCATCGCAATGCTGACGGCAAAGTTGAGTTAATTGCAGCTAAACCAGCCCACGTACAACCATCTTTAACCTGTGCTGCGCTTAGGAACTGAAGTTCGAGCAATTGCGATGGCTGTGGCAAGTTTCGTTTTCACAGAACGACACCAAGATGACTATTAAATTAAAACTGTTAATGCTGTTCAAACACAATGCCGTTTAGGGAACCCTGTTTATATTAAGTATTAATGGAAACCGAGCGATGAAAATACCCTCTGTTTGCTGGGGTTTGATCAATGTAATGCTGACAGGTGGGATGCTCCTTTGGTGCAGATCTGTGAGTGCCCAAGTAACTCCCGATGGCACCTTGAATACTACAGTCTCCCAAAGTGGCAATAACTTCACCATTACTAACGGTAGTGCCGCCAACAGTAACCTATTTCACAGTTTCAGGCAGTTTTCGGTTCCCACTGGTGGTTCAGCTACCTTTAACTTAATCAATACGCCCAACATTTCCACCATCTTTAGCCGTGTTACTGGCGGTAATATATCTAATATTGATGGCTTAATTCAGACGATTAACAGCAACAACCCCATTAGTTTGTTGTTGATCAACCCTAGTGGGATAATCTTTGGAGCCAATGCCAAACTGAACATCGGGGGTTCGTTTATTGGTACAACTGCCAACAGTATTAAATTTGCCGATGGTATTGAGTTTAGCGCAATTAATTCTCAATCAGCCCCGTTGTTGAGTATCAATGTTCCCATTGGTTTGCAAATGGGTAGCAATCCCGCATCGATCAACGTTCAAGGCACAGGACATGCCTTAACCTTAGGCCTTGCCAATAATCTAGCTTCCATCACTCGCACTCCTAGTCCGACAGAACTGCGAGTACAGCCTGGAAAAACTCTGGCGTTGGTGGGTGGTAATCTAAATCTGAATGGGGCAACCCTGACTGCCGAACAAGGGCAAATTGAATTGGGCAGTGTGAGTGGCATCGGGCTAGTTAACTTGATACCAGATGCTCAGGGTTATACGCTTGGGTATGCTAATGGGCAAAGCTTTAGTGACGTTAAACTCACTGGGCGATCGCTGCTGGATGTGAGTGGGATGAATGCAGGTTCGGTTGAAATTCAGGGTAAAGAGATCCAATTTACCGATAGTTCGCTGGCGCTGGCACAAAATCTCGGTAATCTCCCTGGTGGCAACCTGCATCTTCAGGCATCGGCAGGAATCGATCTGACTGGTACAACCAGCGGAGTTCGGAGTGAAACCTTGGGGATTGGAACTGGTGGTAACATCAGCGTCATTACTCCCCGATTCAGCCTCCAGCAGGGAGCGGCATTAAGTAGCATAACCTATGGAGTATCTGCCAGTGGCAATATTCAGATCGATGCCTCAGCCCTAGAGATATCTGGCTTCTCGCTGACCAATTCAAATGCCAGCGTTATTAACACTAGTACATTCGGTTCCGGGAACGCAGGTAATATCTTCGTCAATGGCGATAGTTTACTAATATCTAATGGTGGAGCATTGTTTTCAGCGTCGCTGGGTGTTGGTGACAGTGGTGAAGTTATCATTCACAACATTGATACCATCATCAGGGGAAGTAGCTCCCGACCTAGCCCCACTGTAATTAGCTCAACTGCCTTCAGTAGAGGAAATGCCAAAAGCATAACACTAGATACTGCCAGGTTACAACTGCTAGATGGGGGAACAATTACCACAGGCTCGTTTTTTGTCGGTCATGGAGGAGATATTAGCGTAAATGCTACAGAATCCATCCAAATTAGTGGTGGCACTAAGTTAAGAAATAGCGCCATCGACTCGTCTACCATGCACATAAACCCAACATTCCAGAAGCTACTTCGTTTGCCTAATATACTGACAGCCGATGCCGGTACGATCAGCATCACAACGCCGAGCCTAACGCTGAGAGATGGCGGGACAGTCAGTGTCACCAGTCAAGGTAGCGGCAATGGTGGCAGTATCAACATCACAGCCAATACCATCCGATTAGACCGTCAAGGAAGCATCCAAGCACAAACAGAATCAGGTAATGGAGGTAATATTAACTTACAAGTTGGGAAGTTGTTGCTGCTGCGTCACCATAGCGCGATCGCCGCAACAGCAGGTGGTAATGGTGATGGAGGTAATATAAACATTAATGCACCGATCATCGCCGGCTTAGAAAACAGTGACATTATTGCTAATGCGATTAAAGGCCGGGGGGGCAATATTCAAATCACCACCCAAGGCATCTTTGGGCTGAAGTTACGCAATCAACTCACACCTGATAGTGACATCACCGCCAGTTCGCAATTTGGGTTGAGTGGCACTGTTCAAGTTAATACTATCGGCGTTGATCCAAATTCCGGCTTAGTGGAACTACCAGCAAATGTCACCGATCCATCCCAGCAAATTGCTACAGGTTGTTCTAATACGAATGGTAGTAGTTTTGTCGCCACGGGTCGGGGTGGTGTGCCGCAAAATCCCCTTCAACAGGTGACGAGCGATCGCACTTGGGACGATGTGCGAGATTTGTCTGCTTACCGCAAAACGGGTGAGCTAAATGCCCAGATCCCAGCATCACCGGAGGTTCTCGTCGAAGCCACAAGTTGGCATCGCAATGCTGACGGCAAAGTTGAGTTAATTGCAGCTAAACCAGCCCATGTACAACCATCTTTAACCTGTGCTGCGATTCCAAGAGTTAATTTGCCCAGGATTTAATCGGCTCAATGCCAAGCGATCGCAAATATTCCAACTACTCAAACAGTTTCCTTGTCGCTGATGTTAGAAGTAGTAACATTTAGGGTATTTTCAGTATAAAAAAATACTCTAAAATGAAATAGTTCTCTGTTCGGTTGGGTTTAGTTAATCGATTATTGACAAGCACAATTAGTAATAGCGGCAACATTACGATTGATTCACCTATTATTTTGGGATTAGAAGATAGCGATATTATTGCCAATGCTGTAAATGGTAAAAGTGGCAATATTAACATTACAACTCAGGGTCAAATTAGGGAATTATGTTCGCGTAGCATCTGGTAGAGAAGCAATGAAGATTCCCGAATATTGGATCGTTGATTATGCAGCCTTGGGAGCAAGAAAATTTATTGGTAATCTCAAACAACCAACCATTTCTATTTATCATCTAGTTGATGAAGAATATCAAGTCGCTCAATTTAGGAATTCGGAACGTATTATCGTAAATCAAAGGGTTTAAGACCCCAAAAATATAGGTAGCGCGGAGTCGGAGTCACTCCACCTCCGATGATTTACCCGGCGGGATCTTGCTACAGTCGGGGTTTAAATCCCCATCTGAAAATGCCTTTAATTTTGAATTTTGTTAGCGTAGCGTAAAGCCTTCTCTTCTCCCTTGGCGCTAGCCTCTCCCAATGTGAGAAGGGGAGACGCACTCGCGTCCCTTGAGGCAACGCATAAAGGCATATCTTCTCTACCAGACGCACTCGCGTTCGCTTTTAGCGTCTCGTAGAGAGCGTCATTTTGAATTTTGAATTGTTAAATCCCCTACTTTTCCAGATTTGAAACTGACTGCTAATCAGATTTCTAATGGTGCTTTGTAGAGTCTTTTCTATCTAAACTCCCGATAATCTGCTGCTCGCTGCTAATTATTTTGATTCCAGGCAATGGGTGTTACCAAAACGACTATTTCGGGAATTCTAAGACTATCAGTTAAAGGGGAGTATTTATGCCATGAGAGCGATGTCTACGACGGGCTACGCCTACGCTTTTTTATCTGCACTCACAACAGGCTTTTGGACTTACGCGATGGTGTTACCTGCGATACTCCTTTGGAGTCGCTGCGCGATCGCACAGGTGACATCCGATAGTACTACCAACACTATAGTCAACCCAAGTGGTAATAATTTCACAATTATTAACGGAATTGAAAAAGGTAATAATTTATTTCATAGTTTCAGTAATTTCTCTGTGCCTACAGGTGGTTCTGCCAACTTTAATTTAATCAACACGCCAAATATTACAACCATATTTAGTCGAGTGACTGGTGGAAATGTTTCCAATATTGATGGCTTAATTCAAACTCTCAATGGTAATAATCCGGTAAGTTTGTTTTTGATGAATCCTGCGGGGATTGTGTTTGGAAAAAATGCCTCGTTGAATATTGGCGGCTCGTTTGTGGGAACAACGGCGAATAGCATTAAGTTTGCTGATGGAATAGAGTTTAGTGCGACTAATCCCGGTGCTACGCCGTTGTTGACGATGAGTGTGCCAATTGGGTTGCAAATGGGGCAAAATCCGGGAGATATTACCGTCCAAAACACCGGACACCGTTTAATTAGTATTGGTAATGCTATAGTTTCTCCTCTGGATCGAAGTAACAATCCTGTAGGATTAAGCGTTACCTCTGGTAATAACTTGGCATTGATAGGGGGAGAAGTAGCCTTAGATGGTGGAGTGTTAAATGCACCTTCTGGACATATTGAACTCGGTAGCGCCAGTAATGGCACAGTTAATCTCAACACCTCTTCTCCTCATTGGAATTTTGATTATGGCAATATAAAGCAATTTGGGAATATTCATCTGTCCCATCAATCCCTTGCCGATGCCAGTGGCACCCCTGCGGGTTCTATTCACTTCCAGGGTCGAAATATTAGCTTGCAAGATGCGTCTGCTGCTTTATTAGTTAATCAAGGAAGCAATAATTCCGGCGACATTAGCGTTAATGCTAGTGAGTCATTGCAACTGGGGGGAGTTGGCACTGATGGATTTCCCCAAAGTCGATTGCGTGCTGATAATTTTGGCGATGGTGCTGGGGGTAATATTTTGGTTTCTGCCTCCCAAGGATTCCTCTACGATGGTGGTTCTATTGATGGATTCAATTTTGGTAAAGGTTCAGGAAGTAATATTTCTATGGAAATTGGAGATTTGCTTCAAATTGTGGGATTATCACCTATTAGTGGATTGACCAGTTCACTGATTACTAACAGCAGCAATTCGGGGAAAAGTGGTGATATTCGAGTAGTTACCAAAAAATTGCAGATTTTAGATGGTGCTGAGATCGACAATGTTAGCTTGGTAAATGGTATGGGAGGTAATATCACGATTAATGCTGCTGATTTCATCGAAGTGATGGGGCAAAATTTGCATGATAGCCTCATAGTGGTTAGCACATTCGGCCAAGCAAATGCAGGCCAATTAACTATTAATACTGCCAAACTGAGAGTACAGGATGGAGGAGGTATCGTTGCCTCTACCGTAAATAGCGGCAATGGAGGGGATTTGCTAATCAATGCTTCTGACACCGTTGAAGTCAGTGGAGTGAGTAGTATTTCTGGTCTTCCTAGTCGAATTGGTGCTAGGGCCGAATTACTTGCACCACCTATTCGGCAACTACTTGGATTACCAGATGTGATCACAGGTAACACGGGAAAATTCACTCTCAACACCCCGCGCTTGCAGATTACAGATGGGGCAATTGTTGGCGTTGACCATCAGGGTATTGGCGATGCTGGAAAACTGGAAATTAATGCAGGTTCAATCCGTCTTGACAATGGTGGTAAAATTACTGCCGCTACTGTTCAGGGTGAAGGCGGTAACATTTTTATCCAGGCAAATGACTTAATCATGGGTCGTGGTAGTTCAATTGTTACTAATGCAGGTGGTATTGGCAATGGGGGCAACATCACCATTAACTCTCCCATCATCGTCGGCTGGAAAAATAGCGATATCATCGCCAACGCAGTCCAAGGTAATGGGGGCAACATTCAAATCAACACCCAAGGCATATTCGGGCTAAAATACCGTAACGAACTCACCCTAGAAAACGACATCACCGCCAGTTCCAAATTTGGGGTTAACGGTACGGTAGATATCAAGAATTTTGGAGTTGACCCCAGTTCTGGTTTAGTCGAATTACCTGTAAACTTAACAGACTCATCACAACAAATTGCTACAGGTTGTTCTAATACGAATGGTAGTAGTTTTGTCGCCACGGGACGGGGTGGTGTGCCGCAAAATCCCAATCAGCAAGTGACGAGCGATCGCACTTGGTCTGATATCCGCGACATCTCTGCATTCCGCAAAACCGGGGAAGTCACAGCCCAAATGCCTGAATCTCCAGAGGTTCTTGTCCAAGCTACTTCCTGGCATCGTAACGCCCAAGGCAAAATTGAGTTAGTTGCAGATAAACCTTCTACTCAGGTGCAACAGTCGTTAACCTGTGCTGCTCTTCCCAAAATTTAATCATGTTATTAATCATCCAATTTCGGGAACTCTAACTTGAAATCAGTTAAAGGAAGTCTTTGGTGATGAGAGCAATGTCTACGACGGGCTACGCCTACGCTTTTCTATCTACACTCACAATCGGGTTCTTGAGTTTCGCTCTGGTAGTACCAGCCATAGCTCAGGTGACATCTGATGGTACTACCAACACTATTGTCAACCAAACTGGTAATAATTTCACAATTCTTAACGGTATTGAAAAAGGTAATAATTTATTTCACAGCTTCAGTAATTTCTCTGTGCCTACGGGTGGTTCAGCCAGATTCGATTTAATTAACACCCCGAACATCTCCACGATTTTCAGTCGAGTCACAGGGGGCAGTGTTTCCAATATTGATGGCTTGATTCAGACGATTAACAGCAACAACCCCGTTAGTCTGTTGTTGATCAACCCTAGTGGGATTATTTTCGGCGCAAATGCTCAATTGAATATTGGCGGATCGTTTATTGCTACAACTGCTAATAGTATTAAATTTGCCGATGGTATTGAGTTTAGCGCGATTAATTCACAAACTACCCCACTGTTGAGTATCAATGTTCCCCTTGGATTGCAACTAGGTAGCAATCCTGCATCAATAACCGTTCAAGGCAGAGGATATGCCTTAAGCTTTACCAATAATCTACCTTCCATCACTCGCACTCCTAGTTCGACAGAACTACGGGTACAGCCTGGAAAAACCCTGGCATTGGTGGGTGGCGATCTACATCTGAATGGGGCAACCCTGACTGCTGAACAAGGGCGAATTGAATTGGGTAGTTTGGGTGGTGCAGGGCTAGTTAGCCTGGTGCAAAATACTCAGGGGTATACACTTGGGTATGGAAATGCACAAAGCTATGGTGACATTCAACTTGCCCAAAAATCCCTACTAGATGTCACTGGGGTAAATGCAGGTTCTGTTCAGGTGCAGGGTAAAGAGATTCAATTTACGGATGGCTCGCTGGTGCTGGCACAAAATCTCGGTAATCTCCCTGGTGGAGACTTGCATTTTCAGGCATCGCAAGCAATCGATATGACTGGTATAACTGGGATTCGCAGTGAAACTTTAGGCGTTGGAACGGGCGCGAACATCAGCATCATTACTCCCCGATTGAGCCTCCAGCAGGGAGCAGTATTAAATACCATAACCTATGGAGCATCTGCCAGTGGCAATATTCAGGTTGATGCTTCAGCGCTAGAGATATCTGGCTTCTCGCTCATCAGTTCAAGTGGCAGCTTGATTAACACTAGTACCTTCGGTTCTGGGAGCGCAGGTAATATTTTTGTCAATGGCGATAGTTTACTACTATCGGATGGTGCAGGACTGTCTTCAGTGTCGCGTGGTATCGGTTCCAGTGGTCAAGTTGTCATTCACAACATTGATACCACCGTCAGGGGAAGCAACTCCTCACCTACCGACACTAGAATTAGCTCAACTACCTTCAGCACAGGAAATGCCAAAACCTTGACACTGGATACTGCGAGGTTACAACTGCTAGATGGGGGAGCAATTGGCACAAGCTCGTTTTCTGTCGGTCATGCGGGAGATATTAGGGTAAATGCTACAGAATCGATCCAACTTAGTGGTGGCAATAAGTTAAATAATGGCGCTATCGGCTCGTCTACCATTCGCTTAAGCCCAGTATTTCAAAAACTATTGGGACTGCCAAATAATTATATACTCACAGCCGATGCAGGTACGGTGAGCATCACAACACCGAACCTGACGCTAAAGGATGGTGCGACTGTCAGCGTCACCAATGAAGGTAGTGGCAATGGTGGTAGTATCAACATCACCGCAGATACCATCCAATTAAAGAATCAAGCTGTAATCGAGGCAAAGACAGCATCCGGCAATGGCGGCAACATCAGCTTACAAATTGGTAATCTGTTGCTGATACGCGACAATAGCCAAATCACCTCAACAGCAGGTGGTAATGGTAATGGAGGTAATATAAACATTAATGCACCGATCATCGTTGGATTAGAAAACAGTGACATTATTGCTAATGCTTTTAATGGTAATGGCGGTAACATCAACATTAGCACTCAAGGCATCTTTGGGCTGAAGTACCGCGATCGCCTCACACCTGATAGTGACATCACTGCCAGTTCGCAATTTGGAGTCAGTGGCACAGTTGAAGTTAATACTATCGGCGTTGATCCAAATTCCGGCTTAGTCGAACTACCAGTAAATGTCACCGATCCATCCCAGCAAATTGCTACGGGTTGCGCGGACAGGGAAGGCAGCCGCTTTGTGGCAACGGGACGGGGTGGTATTCCTGAGAACCCAACAAAGCAGGTGATGAGCGATCGCACCTGGTCTGACATCCGCGACATCTCTGCATTCCGCAAAACCGGGGAAGTCACAGCCCAAATGCCTCAATCCCCAGAGGTTCTTGTCCAAGCTACTTCCTGGCATCGCAATGCTCAAGGCAAAATTGAGTTAGTTGCAGATAAACCTTCTACTCAGGTGCAACAAGCATTAACGTGTGCTGCTCTTCGCAAAATTTAATCATGTTATTAATCATGCCCTAAAAGGGAACTCTAACTTGAAATCAGTAAAGGAAGTTTTTGGTATGAGAGCGATGTCTAACGACAAGCCCAACTCTTGGAGAGGCTGCGCCAACGGGTTCGGGGGGTCACAATCGACGCCAAGCGCCTTTCCTTCAGAACGCTACGCGAACGCGCATCGTCTCGCAGAGAAGACTGCGACCCCCTCACCGCCAAGCGTCTACGCTTTTCTATCTACACTCACAATCGGGTTCTTGAGTTCCGCTCTGGTACTACCTGCGATACTCCTTTGGAGTCGCTGCGCGATCGCTCAGGTGACATCTGATGGTACTACCAACACCACTGTTACCCTAAATGGTAATAATTTCACAATTATTAATGGTATTGAAAAAGGTAATAATTTATTTCATAGCTTCAATAATTTCTCTGTACCTACGGGTGGTTGGGCGAGATTCGATTTAATAAACACACCAAATATTACAACTATATTCAGTCGGGTTACAGGTGGAAATGTTTCTAATATTGATGGGTTAATTAGCACGCTTAATAGCAGTAACCCGGTAAGTTTGTTTTTGATGAATCCTGCGGGGATTGTGTTTGGGGGAAATGCCCGCTTGAATATTGGCGGCTCCTTTGTGGGAACGACAGCGAATAGTATTAAGTTTAGCGATGGGGTCGAATTTAGTGCGACTAATCCCGGTGCTACACCGTTGTTGACGATGAGTGTGCCCATCGGCTTACAGTTGGGGCAAAACTCAGGGGGGATTACATTACAAGGGAGTGGACATCGACTGATCGCCGGACTTTTTACCCCCACAGATCGCAGCAATAATCCCATCGGGTTACAAGTTGGGGCAGGTAATACACTGGCGCTGATTGGCGGTGAGGTTAACTTGTCCGGTGGCATTGCAGCCGTTGCTGGTGGCGGGCATTTGGAAATAGGCAGTGTCAGCGAGGGGCAAGTCAGACTCAATGCCACTCTTACGGGGTGGGTCGGGGATTACTCAGAGGTGCGGCAATTCAAAGATATCCATCTCGCGCAGCAATCTCTGCTAGATGCCAGCGGCAGCAGCGGCTCGATTCAATTACAAGGACGGAATATCAGCTTCTCCGAGGGTTCCGCAGCCTTGCTCCAAAACCTTGGCACACAACCGTCCGGGGGGATTACAGTCAATGCCACCCAGTCCCTTAACCTTACGGGGAATACACCCGATGCTAGGCTGGGGAGCCTCATCCAAATCGAGAACTTAGGAACGAGTCAGACGGGTGATATTACCATCTCTGCCGCGCAGCTATCCCTCCAAAATGGAGGAGGAATCCGTACTCGGACGTTTACTCAAACACTTGGTGGCAATATAACAGTCAATGTTGCAGGGTTGATCGATATCGATGGCTTTGCCCCCGCCAACCCAGCCAATGCGTCCTCGATTGCAACATTCACATCTAACTCCGCCAACGCAGGCAACCTTACGGTCTCAACCGGCAACCTGAGAATTCTGAATGGTGGCGGTTTGTTCTCTATAACCGGAGGCTCTGGACAGGCTGGAACCTTACGAATTAATGCAGAAGACTTAATCGAAATCGCTGGACTAAACCCCATTACATTGTCACCAAGTCAGTTGCTTTCAGCGACTGTCAGATCTGGAAATGCCAATAACGTGTTTGTCAATACGTCCAGATTAGTGATTCGAGACGGTGGATTCCTAGGGTCTGACACCGTTGGCACGGGTTCAGCAGCTAGCGTGACGATTAATGCTTCAAAGTCCGTAGATATCCAGGGTAGAAGTGCCGGATCGATCGTACCTAGCCGCATCATTTCAACCGCCGAAATTATCGATCCAGCCACTCAAGCTGCCTTTAGACTGCCTGCCATTCCCAGCGGGAACGCTGGTTTCCTAACCATTAACACACCGTCGTTACGCATCACAGATGGGGCATATATCAGCGTCAAAAATGATGGTCCAGGCAACGCCGGAGATTTGCAAGTTAACGCCAACTCTATTTTCCTTGACAACCAAGGCGCTATCACCGCATCTACCGCCTCTGGAAACGGAGGTAATGTCAGATTAAACTTACAAGAGGATCTGCTGATGCGTCACAATAGCCTGATTTCCGCCACTGCTGCGGGCAACGGCAATGGTGGTAACTTGTCAATTAACGCACCGGTGATTGTTGGGTTAGAAAATAGCGATATCATCGCCAATGCAGTCCAAGGTCAGGGCGGTAACATTAACATTAGCACTCAAGGCATCTTTGGGCTGAAGTACCGCGATCGCCTCACACCTGATAGTGACATCACTGCCAGTTCGCAATTTGGAGTCAGTGGCACAGTTGAAGTTAATACTATCGGCGTTGATCCAAATTCCGGCTTAGTCGAACTACCAGTAAATGTCACCGATCCATCCCAGCAAATTGCTACGGGTTGCGCGGGCAGGGAAGGCAGTCGTTTTGTGGCAACGGGACGGGGTGGTATTCCTGAGAACCCAATAAAGCAGGTGATGAGCGATCGCACTTGGGATGATCTGCGAGATTTGTCTGCTTATCGCAAAACGGGTGATCTAAATGCCCAGATCCCAGCATCACCGGAGGTTCTCGTCGAAGCCACAACTTGGCATCGCAACGCCAAGGGCAAAGTTGAGTTAATTGCAGCTCAACCAGCCCATGTACAACCATCTTTAACCTGTGCTGCGGTGTCAAACTAATCTGTGCCGACCTTGGAAATGGTAAAGTCAAAACAAGCGGAGGTTTTGATATGGCTCAAGCTTTACCCAAATTATTTACCTATGAAGAATTTATCGAATGGCTGCCGGAAAACACTCTTAAGCATTACGAATTACACGACGGGATAATTGTTGAAATGCCTCAGCCGAGTGGAAAACATGAAAAAGTTACGGGATTTTTAGCAGGGGAAATTACTGTTGAGTATAAGCGGTTGAAACTGCCATATTTTATCCCCAAAACAGCGTTAGTCAAACCACCGAGAAAATCATCGGGTTACTCGCCGGATGTGGTTTTAATCAACGATGCTAATTTGCAGAATGAGGAATTTTGGGAAAAAGAATCTACTGTGACTCAAAGTGAATCTATTCCTTTGATTATTGAGGTTGTAAGTACAAACTGGGAAGACGATTATTACACCAAATTAGGGAATTATGAAGCAATGAAGATTCCCGAATATTGGATCGTTGATTATGCCGCTTTGGGGGCAAGAAAATTTATTGGTAATCCTAAACAACCAACCATTTCTATTTATCATCTAGTTGATGAAGAATATCAAGTCGCTCAATTTAGGAATTGGGAAGGTATTATATCTCCTACTTTTCCAGATTTGAAACTGACTGCTAATCAGATTTTTAATGCTGCTTTGTAGAGCCTTTTTCTATCTACACTCCAGGTAAATCCCGATAATCTGCCGATCGCTATTAATTATTTTGATTCCAGGCGAACCTTGGACTTGGTAAAGCTGGCACCCTGAACATTAATGCGAATACCTTACGACTCGACAATGGAGCAAGCATTTCAGCATCCACAAAAGCAGGCGAAGGTGGTAACACTAATTTGCAACTGCGGGATCTACTACTGATGCGTCATGGCAGTTTCATTAATGTAGAAGCTGGTGGCAGCGGTAATGGCGGCAATATTACGATCAATGCTCCGATCATTGTGGGTTTAGAAAACAGTGACATTATTGCCAATGCAGTTCAAGGAAGGGGTGGCAATATTCAAATTGCAACTCAGGGGATTATCGGACTAAAGTTCCGTCCCAAACTCACTTCCGAAAATGACATCACCGCCAGTTCGCAATTTGGGGTGAGTGGCACGGTTCAAATCAATAACATTGGTGTTGATCCAAATTTGGGCTTAGTCCAACTACCAGCAAATGTCACCGATCCATCGCAAAAAATTGCTACAGGTTGCGCGGGCAGTGAAGGCAGTCGCTTTGTGGCAACCGGTCGGGGTGGTGTACCGCAAAATCCCCTTCAACAGGTGACGAGCGATGTCTACGACGGGCTACGCCTACGCACCTGGGACGATGTGCGCGATATCTCTGCATACCAGAAAACCGGGGAAGTCACCGCACAAATACCAGCAACCCCAGAGGTTCTTGTCCAAGCTACTTCTTGGCATCGCAACGCCCAAGGCAAAGTTGAATTAATTGCAGATAAATCTCCTACTTATGTGCAACAGTCGTTAACCTGTGCTGCTGTTACCAAAAGTTAATGATGTTATCAATCATGCCCTAAAAGGGAACTCTAACTTTAAGTCCGTAAAGGAAGTCTTTGGTGATGAGAGCCGTACCATTTCTATCTACACTCACAATCGGGTTCTTGAGTTCCGCTCTGGTACTACCAGCGATACTCCTTTGGAGTCGCTGCGCGATCGCTCAGGTGACATCTGATGGTACTACCAACACCATTGTTAACCAAAGTGGTAATAATTTTACTATTCTTAATGGTATTGGAAAAGGTAATAATTTATTTCATAGCTTCAGTAATTTTTCGGTGCCGACGGGTGGTTCTGCTAGCTTTGATTTAGTTAATACACCAAATATTACAACTATATTCAGTCGGGTTACAGGTGGAAATGTTTCCAATATTGATGGGTTAATTCGCACGCTTAATAGTAGTAACCCGGTGAGTTTGTTTTTGATGAATCCTGCGGGGATTGTGTTTGGGGCAAATGCCCGCTTGAATATTGGTGGCTCGTTTGTGGGGACGACGGCGAATAGTATTAAGTTTGCCGATGGAGTCGAATTTAGTGCTGTGAATGCTTCGGGTATTCCCTTGCTGACTATGAGTGTACCTGTGGGTTTGCAGATGGGCAGTAATCCCGGTGCAATTACCGTCCAGAACACCGGACATCGTTTGACGTTCCCGATCAACCCTTTTGCCTCTTCTCCAGATCGAAGCAACAATCCTGTAGGATTAAGTGTTACTTCTGGCAATGTCTTGGCATTAATAGCGGGAGAAATCGCCTTAGATGGTGGAGTGTTAAATGCACCCTCTGGACATATTGAACTCGGTAGCGTCGGTAATGGGACAGTTAATCTGAACACTTCCTCTCCTAGTTGGAGTTTTGATTATGGCAATATAAAGCAATTTGGTAATATTCAGCTTTCGCATCAATCCCTTACCGATGCCAGTGGTACTCCTGCCGGTTCTATTCACTTCCAGGGTCAAAATATTAGCTTAAATGATGCTTCTGCGGCTCTATTAATTAATCAAGGAAGTGGCAATTCCGGCGATATCAACGTTAATGCTAATGAGTCCTTAGTACTGCGAGGAGTTGGCACCGATGGATTTCCGCAAAGTCTGTTGCGTGCTGATAACTTCGGCGATGGTGCTGGGGGTAATATAGTGGTTTCTGCTTCACAAGTATTCCTCCAGGATGGAGGATCTCTTCATGGATTCAATTTTGGCAAAGGCACAGGAAGTAATATCTCGATGAAAATTGGGGATTTGCTTGAGATTGTTGGACTATCGCCGATTAGCGGATTCGCCAGTTCACTTAACACAAATACCAGCAGTTCTGGAAAAAGTGGTGATATTCGAGTACTTACCAACAGATTGCAGGTTCTAGATGGTGCTGTAATCGGCAATTCTAGCTCAGGAACTGGTATAGGAGGTAATACCACGATTAAAGCTTCTGACTTCATCGAAGTGAGCGGAGAAAACCCACAAAACTTGGCTGATAGCGTAATAGTTGTAGGCACATTTAGCCAAGCTAATGCCGGTCAATTAACTATTAACACTCCCAAACTGAGGGTGCGGGATGGAGGAGGTATAGTTGCCTCTACCGTCAATAGCGGAAACGGAGGGGATTTGGTCATCAATGCTTCAGATACCGTTGAAGTCAGTGGAGTGGGTAGTATTTCTGGTCTTCCTAGTCGAATTGGTGCTAGGGCAGAATTGCTTGCACCACCCATTAGGCAACTATTTGGATTACCAGATGTGATCACAGGTAACACGGGAAAATTCACTCTCAACACCTCACGCTTGCAGATTACAGATGGGGCAATTGTAGGTGTTGATCATCAGAGTATTGGCGATGCTGGAAAACTTGAAATTAATGCCGGTTCAATCCGGCTCGACAATGGTGGTAAAATCACTGCCGCTACTGCTCAGGGTGAAGGCGGTAACATTTTTATCCAGGCAAATGATTTGGTTATGCGTCGTGGTAGTTCAATCGTTACTAATGCAGGTGGTATCGGCAATGGGGGCAACATCACTATTAACTCTCCCGTCATCGTCGGCTTAGAAAACAGCGATATTGTCGCCAACGCAGTCCAAGGTAATGGAGGCAACATCGAAATCACGACCCAAGGCATATTTGGCTTGGAATTCCGCGACCAACTCACTCCCGATAGTGACATCAATGCTAGTTCTAAATTTGGTATTAACGGTACAGTTGATATTAACAATTTTGGCGTTGACCCCAATTCCGGTTTAGTAGAATTACCAGAGAATGTAACCGATCCATCGCAGCAAATTGCTACAGGTTGCGCGGGTAGTGAAGGCAGTCGCTTTGTGGCAACGGGTCGGGGTGGTGTGCCACAAAATCCCCTTCAACAGGTGACGAGCGATCGCACCTGGGACGATCTGCGAGATTTGTCTGCTTACCGGAAAAGTAGCGAAGTGACAGTACAAATACCAGCACCCCCAGAAGTTCTTGTTCAAGCTACTGGTTGGAGACGTAATGCCCAAGGCAAAGTTGAATTAATTGCAGATAAATCTCCTACTTATGTGCAGCAACGATTAACCTGTGCTGCTGTTTCCAAAAGTTAATCATGTTATCAATCATGGCTAAAAGGGAACTCTAACTTTAAATCAGGTAAAGGAAGTTTTTGGTGATGAGAGCCGTACTATTTCTATTTATATTAACAAGTGGGTTATTAACTCAGGCAATGCTGTTAAGAGCGATCGCTCAGGTAACATCTGACGGGACTACAAACACCATTGTCAACTCAAATAGTAATAATTACACAATTCTTAATGGAATTGCAAAAGGTAATAATTTATTTCACAGCTTCAATAATTTCTCTGTACCCACTGGTGGTTCAGCCACCTTCAATTTAATGAACACACCAAATATTACAACCATATTCAGTCGGGTTACAGGTGGAAATGTTTCCAATATTGATGGGTTAATTAGCACGCTTAATAGTAGTAATCCGGTGAGTTTGTTTTTGATGAATCCTGCGGGGATTGTGTTTGGGGCAAATGCCCGCTTGAATATTGGCAGCTCATTTCTGGGAACGACGGCGAATAGTATTAACTTTGCCGATGGGACGGAATTTAGTGCCGTCAATCCGACTGCGACACCGTTGTTGACAATAAGTGTGCCGATTGGTTTACAATTGGGGCAAAAGCCAGGGGGGATTACCGTCCAAAACACGGGACATCGTTTGATTGCCGGATTCACTCCTATAAAGCTGGGTAAGACTCCCACGGGCTTAAGCGTCACCACAGGCAATACCCTGGCATTAATAGGAGGAAGCATCACCCTAGATGGTGGTGTCTTACAGGCACCTTCTGGACAGATCGAACTGGGTAGCGCCAGTACCGGAACGGTGAATCTAAATCTCTCTACTGGCAAGTTTGACTATGCCAATATCCAGCAGTTTGGCGATATCCAATTGTCCAACCAAGCTCTAGCTAATGCCAGTGGTGCCCCTTCCGGTTCCATCCACTTTCAAGGTCGGAATATTAGCTTTACAGGCGGTTCTGGGGCTTTATTGGTGAACCAGGGAAATAAGGAAATTGGGGATATTGTCATCAATGCCAGTGAGTTGTTGGAGATGCGGGGAGTGGGGACTTTTGGCTTTGCCCAAAACTTTTTACGTTCCGATAATGCTGGGACTGGTGTAGGAGGCGATTTGGTCGTGTCTGCACCACGAGTGCAATTCTTGGATGGGGGAACTCTCGCCTCACGGAACTTTGGTGCAGGAACTGGGGGGAGCATCTTTGTCACAGCAGCAGATTCACTTGATCTGATTGGGTTTTCGCCAATTGGTGCTACTGCGAGTGCGCTGACTACAAACACCTTTGGTTCTGGACGGGCAGGGGATATTCAAGTCTCAACTGGGACATTGAGGGTGCAGGCGGGTGGTATCATAGTAGTTACCAGCACTGGCATAGGGGCGGGTGGCAATAGCAACATTAACGCCTCTAAATCCATCGAACTGAGCGGAGAGAACCCATTAAATCTGAGTTCCAGTGGGATTATGGCGAGTGCAGGTAGCTCAGGGAATGCAGGTCAAATTACGGTCAGCACCCGCAGACTCAACGTGCAGGATGGTGCAATTGTAGGTAATTCCACTGTTGCCAGTGGTAATTCAGGCAATTTAGTGGTCAACGTTTCTGACTCCATTGAAGTCAGTGGTGTGGGTGCTCAATCGGGTGTCTCCAGCAGGCTCGTGACCAATGCTGAGATCCGCCCAGATGCCTTCCGACAGCAGTTTGGATTACCGCCTTTTCCTACAGGCACGGTAGGTGACCTGACCATCAACACCTCACGCTTGCAGATTACAGATCGTGGCACGGTGGGGGTGGAGCATCAGGGGATTGGCAATGCGGGCAATCTTTACGTTAATGCCGAAAGCATTGTCCTCGATCGCGCTGGCAGCATCACAGCGGCTACTAAATCCGGTGAGGGTGGCAATGTTAATCTGCAAGTTAATACCTTAGTTATGCGTCATGGTAGCAACGTGACTGCAACCGCAGGTGGCACGGGTAACGGTGGCAACATTCTGATCAATTCACCCATTATTCTGGGCTTAGAAAACAGTGACATTATTGCTAATGCTTTCCAAGGTAATGGCGGTAACATCAACATCACCACTCAAGGAATATTCGGACTCAAATACCGCGATCGCCTCACAAGAGAAAGCGACATCACCGCCAGTTCCCAATTTGGAGTGAGTGGCACAGTTGAAGTTAATACTATTGGTGTTGATCCAAATTCCGGCTTAGTGGAACTACCAGCAAATGTTACCGATCCATCCCAGCAAATTGCTACAGGCTGCGGGGGCAGGGAAGGCAGTCGCTTTGTAGCAACGGGTCGGGGTGGTATTCCTGAGAACCCAACACAGCAGGTGATGAGCGATCGCACTTGGGACGATGTGCGAGATTTGTCTGCTTACCGAAAAACAGGTGAGGTGACAGCCCAAATGGGAGCATCCCCAGAGATGTTTGTCCAAGCTACTTCCTGGCATCGTAATGCTAATGGCAAAGTTGAACTAATTGCGCTGCAATCTCCCGCAAATGTGCAGCCGCCGTTAACTTGTGCTGCACTTGTGAGGAATTAGTTGCCCCATGAACTACTACATTTCGAGTAAATCACGATCGCAATTACTTTACTAAACAAACTCTTAAACCATCAGTTACTACCCATGTTTTTCCAAATCAAACAACGTCGTTGGCTGTATATCAGTCTGAGTATTTTGAGTTTGTGTTTGGCAGTGACCATTACACCTGCTAGAGCATCTCTACAAGTACCAACAACTTCTACCCTGAATGTGTCAGCATCGACTTCCCAGCCTACCAATTGGCTAGAACAGGGACGGAACCTCTACCATTCAGGACGCTTTGCAGAAGCAGTGACGATTTGGCAAACGGCAGCACAGCATTACCATACCCAAGGCGATCACCTTAACGAAGCTCTAAGCTTGAGTTACCTTTCACTGACACAACAAGAACTTAATCAATGGGAAGTAGCCCAACAATCTATTGAGCAAAGTCTAAAACTATTGCAAACCTCTATTCCCTCTGCTGATGCAATTCTTTGGGCACAAGCACTCAATACGCAAGCAAATTTGCAATTGCACACTGGCAAAGCTGAAACTGCCCTCGAAAGTTGGCAACAAGCGCAAAAGTTTTATGAGCAAGCAGGCGACAAAATGGGTAGCCTGGGTAGTCAAATCAACCAGGCACAAGCTTTACAAAGTTTAGGATTTTACCGCCGTTCTAAACAACAGTTGGAGGTGCTGACTCAAAAGCTGGGAGCAATGCCAGATTCGGAAATCAAAGTTAGTGGACTGCGATCGCTTGGTTTAGCCCTGGAAATGATTGGCGATGGCAACAGTCAACAGGTTTTAGAGCAAAGTTTAGCGATCGCTAACAAAATTGCAGCCAAACCCCAATTAAGTTCTATCCTGATCAGCTTGGGCCAAACTGCCGTTGACTTGCAAGATCCAAATGCGGCATTTGATTACTTTGAACAGGCTCAACTCTTAGCCACCAACCCAAGTGATCAGTTGCAAGCGCGTTTAGCTCAGTTTAAACTTTTCCTAGATTACGATAAACCTGAGTTGGCTACCCCACTCGCACCGCAACTACTCCAACAACTTCGGGAACTGCCCCCCAGTCACACTTCCCTCTACGCCGCGATCAATTTTGTTGCCACCCTGAATCGCCAGTCAAATCCTGACCAAATCCTACCGATGAAAGATTTGGCGCAACTGATAGCAGTCACAGTCAAGTCTGCACAGCAGATCCAAGATGCTCAAGCCCAAGCTTATGCACTGCATCAGTGGGGACAACTCTATCGTCGTACACAGCAGTTATCTCAAGCAAAGGAATTAGCTCAGAAATCTCTCGATATTGCCCGTCAACTCCAAGCTAACGATATCATTGCTCAATCTGCTTGGCAGGTGGGACAGTTGTATAAACAAGAGGGCGATCGCTCCAAAGCAATTACTGCGTATACAGAAGCCGTCAATGCCTTAAAAGCACTGCGGGGGGATTTGGTGGCTATCAACCCTGATGTCCAGTTCTCTTTTCGCACCAGTGTGCAGCCTGTCTACCGCGAGCTGGTTGATTTACTTCTAGAGAATCAACCGAGTCAAGCAGAACTGATGCAAGCTCGTGAATTGATTGAGGCACTCCAAATTGCCGAACTCGATAACTTTTTTCGAGAAGCCTGTTTAGATAAAACTCAACAGATTGATCGGGTTGATCCCACTGCAACCATCGTTTATCCCATCATCCTGCCAGATCGTTTAACAGTAATCCTCTCGAAAGCAGGGCAACCACTCCGTTCCTATGTTACTCACAAATTTCAAGCTGAAATTGAGCAGACTCTAGACAACTTTTTGGTTGCTCTTAACCCTGTCTCGGATTCCAAAGATCGGGATCGATTTTCCCAACAGATTTATGATTGGTTGATTCGTCCAGCCGAAGCAGAGCAAGCATTCAGTGATACCAAGACATTGGTGTTTGTTTTGGATGGTCGGTTGCGGAACATTCCCATAGCAGCTCTATATGACGGTAAGCAATATCTGATTGAGAAGTATGCTGTGGCACTCTCACCAGGATTGCAACTGATGGCTACGCGATCGCTTCATCAAAACCATCTCAGTGCGATCGTGGGTGGCATTAGCCAAGCTCGTGCTGGCTTTAGTGCTTTGCCCGCTGTGGAATCAGAAATGAAACAAATCTCTAAGGCGGTGTCATCCTCTGTGTTGCTGAACCAGGAATTTACCAGTCAAGCCCTTGCTGAACGGGTAAAATCCAGTAGTGCAAGTATTGTCCACCTAGCAACCCACGGACAGTTTAGTTCTCGCCTCGAAGATACCTTCTTGCTCACTTGGGATGGACAAATCAATGTTAAGGAGTTATCTGAACTCCTGAAAAATCGGGGTAACGATCCATCGAAAGCCATCGAGTTGCTGGTACTAAGTGCCTGCGATACAGCAGCAGGAGACGATCGCGCCGTCCTTGGACTGGCGGGCTTGGCTGTCAAATCCGGCGCTCGCTCAACTATCGCCACCCTATGGCCCGTAAAAGATCAGGCAGCCGCGATCCTCATGACTCGCTTCTATGACCAACTCCGACAACCCAAAATCACTAAAGCCGAAGCACTAAGACAAGCACAAATTAGCCTAATTCGCCAAACTGATTTTCACGATCCGTTCTTTTGGTCTGGCTTTGTTTTGATCGGCAACTGGACTTAACTAAGTAATAACACGGCTATCATTATGAACAAATTAGGCTCTTTTTTTACAATATATCCGCTAAATCTCGCCTATACTACTACTATAAGTTCCCTGATTTGACTGTTACTTGGACTTATTCTCTGAGCTTCTGGCCAGAGTCAAAAGAAACGTCTTTTGTATCACATTTCTATTAGATTGGGTCAGACATCATGAAACGTCAATATTTAGCTAGTACATTGAGCGTCATCGCTCTGATCGCTAGCAGTACATGGACTAGTGCCCATGCTGTTACATTTACCCCGCCCACTAACAGTGGCTCTCCTAGTCAAGCAACGGGAGGAGCTTCTCGCGGTAGTATATTTACTCCTACCGCCGGCAAAGGTGCGCCCAGTCAAGCAACAGGAGGAGCTTCTCGCGGCAACCTCTTTACACCTACTGCCGGGAAAGGTACGCCTCAACAGGCAACGGGAGGAGCTTCTCGCGGCGACCTCTTTACACCTGCCGCCGGCAAAGGCGCTCCCCAACAAGCAAGTGCGGGTGCTTCTCGCGTCGGTACTTACTACTTGAAGTCATCAACTGTAAGTGCAAAAGAACCAGCAGCGCTAATCGCCCTCTTGCCGCAAAACTTCTATGGCACAACAGTGTCTGAACGTCCCACAATTCTTGTGTATCTCCCGGCTTCCAATGCTCAAGAAGCCGTGTTCAGCCTCAAGGATGAACACGGCAACATGCAACATCAGATGAATATTCCAGTTGCGGGGAAAACTGGGGTAATCGCGATTAAATTACCAGCCAATACACCCGCTTTAGCCGTTGGCAAAAACTATCAATGGTTCCTAGCACTCAAAGTAAATGGAGAACTCAGCCCGAGTACGCCTTACGTCGATGGTTGGGTTAAGCGTATCCAGCCCAGCGCTGAGTTGGCAACAGCAATGCAAGAGCAAGATGCTCTGAAGCGGGCTACTGCTTTGGGTAAAAACGGTGTTTGGTATGACTGTGTGGCAACACTTGCAGCGACATACACCGCCCAACCTAGCAATGTAACCCTCCGCAAACAATGGGAAGAACTTCTGTCCTCAGTGAGTTTGAAGGAGATTGTAACAGCGAACTTATTAGCATCTACTAACTAACGCCAGATGAAGAGTGCCGAGTTCTAAGTGTGGTCAATCCTAGACAGGTTTTAGTTGGGCGTTGCTCCATCAACGTTGACCGAGATGAATGAGCTGTATAGGACAAATATGTGGCGCAGATTCCAGGCTTTTATCCAACGCACTCGCAGCGTTTTGATTATTACTCCCAGCGTTGCCTTGACGGTTATGGTTGGGCAATCGTTGGGACTTTTCAATTTACCGGAATGGAAAATTCGCGACGAATGGGTTCGTCAGCGATCGCCTATGATGATCGCTGATGAGATTGTGATTGTCACAATCGATGAGCGCGATATCCAATCGGTGCGTAAATGGCCAATTCCAGATTGGGCGCTGGCACAATTACTAGAAAAAATCCGAGCGCAGCAGCCTAGAGCGATCGGATTGGATCTCTATCGAGATTTACCAGAAGGAAGCGGACATGAGCAACTTGTTCAAGTCTTCCGCAACACTCCCAATTTGATCGGAGTTGAGAAAATTACCGGTGAACGTGTCAATCCCCCACCGGAATTGAAAAAAAAGGATCAGGTAGGATTAGCAGATTTAGTGTTGGATAGCGATCGCTTTGTGCGTCGTGCGCTCCTGACAGCTGAAGATGCTAAAGAGCAAAACACCATTAAAGCCGGACTAGCAACCCTTGTAGCTCTTAAATACCTCGAATCTGAAGGAATTAGCTTAGAAAGCATTGACCCCCAAAAGCAAAAGTTCCGGTTGGGCAAGGAAATTTACCTGCCACTGCAAAATCAAGAAGCAGGTTATACCGATGCCAATTTAGGAGGCTATCAAATTCTGCTCAACTGGTATGGAACGGAGGCCGCATTTCGGACAGTTGCCATGCGCGATGTGTTAGCAGGAAGAATTCCGGCAGATTTGATGCGCGATCGCATGGTATTTATTGGATCAGTCGCCTCCAGTACCAATGATTTCTTCAGCACACCCTTCTCTTCCTGGGTATCTGCTCAAAAACCGACTCCAGGTGTCGTTGTTCATGCCAATATTGCTCATCAACTAGTACGAGGGGCAAAAACCGGAAAATCCAGTCTGCACGGCGTTTCTGGCATTTCTCTATCACTCTGGATTGTTTTTTGGTCTGTCATCGGTTCTACGGGCAGTTGGTGGTTAGCTAGTGCGCGTACCGGGCGACGGATTCCCGGCGGCAAAATTCTTTGGGCAACTGTAGGCATCAGTGGAGCCTGCATCGGGGGTGGCTATGGGATGTTTTTGCATGGTGTTTTAATTCCGGTAACACCCGCCTTAGCCGCGTTTATCGCTAGTGTGATTGCGACAACGAATGCCTATAAACAGCAGAAGTTAGAAGAAACAAATCGCCAACTGGAAGTTGCCAACAGTCAACTATTAGATTATTCCAAAACCCTGGAGACAAAAGTCGAAGAACGAACTCATGAATTGGTTGAGGCAAAGCTTGCTGCCGATGCTGCCAATCAGGCCAAGAGCGAGTTTCTCGCCAATATGAGCCACGAACTACGCACACCTCTCAATGGCATCCTTGGTTTTGCCCAGGTACTAGAAGGATCGCCAAACATGACAGCTAAAAATCTGGAAGGAGTCAGCATTATCTACCAATGCGGATCACACCTGCTGATGCTGATCAATGACATTCTCGATCTCTCGAAGATAGAAGCGAGGAAATTGGATTTGGTTGTCACCAGTGTGCATCTGCCCAACTTCTTACATGGTGTGACTGAGATTTGTGGTATCCGGGCTGAACAGAAAGGAATTGCATTTAACATCTTAATTAGCGATCGCCTACCACTTGCCATTGAAGTCGATGAAAAACGGCTACGGCAAGTGTTGATTAACTTGCTGGGCAACGCGATCAAATTTACAGACAGCGGTAGCGTAACGTTCAAAGTAGAGGTACTGGGGGCTGGGGACTGGGGACTGGAGACTAGGGACAAGGGGGACAAAGAG